>JALEZF010000006.1 GCA_022773025.1 Clostridium sp.
ACTGGAATGACAGCGAGGACATTTTATATTAGCTTTGTTCATTGCTCTTCTCTCCTTTCTGTGGGGGATATTTAGTATTGAGCAAACTTATTATATTTCCAAAGGTTGAGAAGTGCAATGTTCATATAACTTAACAGAACGGTTTGTTGACAGAGGGGGAGAATTATATGAATATAACGGTTTGGATAGCGATAGCTCTGCTTATAAATTCAGTGCTACTGCTTTATAATGTAATAAAGGGAGATTAAATAATTATAATATAAGTAAAACAAAAAAATCACTTTGGTTTTAAGACTGAAGTGTTTTTTTATTTTAGATAAATTTGATACTATAATAAATTAAGTAAAATATCAAGAAAGTATATTTTTTAAATTAAAAAGTCTGAAAATATTGACAAAAGTATATAAGAAAGTGTATTATAAAAAGTGTGAAAGCGCTTTTATAAAACAGGAAAGAAGTGAGGAGAATAAAATGAAAATTGCACTAATTAATGAAAATAGTCAAGCTGGAAAAAATGGTTTAATTGAAGATATATTAAAGTCTGTGGT
This sequence comes from Clostridium sp., assembly GCA_022773025.1. GTDB lineage: Bacteria > Bacillota > Clostridia > Clostridiales > Clostridiaceae > Clostridium_X. Next base: position 549 of record JALEZF010000006.1, read on the forward strand.
GGAACCTATGGGACATAAAGTATATAATTATGGAAGATTTTCTGAAAACGATGGCAATCAAAGAACCTATGTACAGGTAGGATTATTAACTGCAATATTATTAAATTCTGGAGCTGCTGATTTTGTTATAACAGGATGTGGTACAGGAATGGGTGCAATGTTAGCATGTAATGCTTTTCCTAATGTATTTTGCGGATTTGTAGAAAATCCATTGGATGGATATTTATTTTCGCAAATAAATGCAGGAAATGCCATAGCTATGCCTTTTGCTAAAGGTTTTGGTTGGGGAAGTGAAATTAATTTAAAATATATGTTTGAGAGATTATTTGAAGAAGAGCCAGGTGGAGGCTTTCCAAAAGAATGGGCTCCAGCAGAACAAAGAAATAAAAAGATACTTGAAGGCGTTAAGAAAGTAACATGCAAGGATATGATTACGATTCTTGAAGAAATTGATAGAGACTTCTTATTAGAAACTATAAAGCCAGAACCATTTAATAAGTATTTCTTTGAAAATTGTAAAAATGATGCAATCAAAGACTACATAAAAAATCTTTCTAAGTAAAACATAGTTTTTAAAGAGAAGGGAGAATAATAAAATGAAAAAGAAACAAATCTTAAGTAGAATTTCTATTATGATTACAACATTTGCTATAGCAGTAAGTACTTTTTCAGGTGCAACACAAATAGTAAATGCAGCTGAAAGTAAAGACAAAAAAGCTCAATATACTTTGAAAATAGCGAATAGTAATGCACCTTTTACAAAAATTAATGGTCAAGAAGTTTTAGATTCTGTTAATTCAGGATGTTATGCATTTAAGAACTATGTAGAACAGAACTCAGGTGGAAAAATAAATGTTGAAATATATGATTCAGGAACACTTGGAGGAAGTACAGAAGGACTAAGTCAGTGTATGCAAAACGTTGTACAAGCATGCGTTACAGGGGATGGAGAATTGTCTACGTTGTATCCAAAACTTCAAGTGTTATGTGTACCATATCTTTTTGATAATAGAACACAATTTTATGGATTATTAGATTCAACATGGATGAAAAATTTATTTGATGATATGAGAAATCAATTGGGAATACGATTATTAGCTGCCTCAGATAATGGAGGATTTAGAAGTATTTCAAATAATACAAGAGAGATAAAATCAGCAAAAGATTTAAAAGGATTAAAGATTCGTTGTATGGAAATACCGGCTTATACAACTATGTTAGAAGCTATGGGAGCAACAGCAACACCTATAGCATGGGCAGAATTATATACATCATTACAAACTGGAGTTGTAGATGGACAAGAAAATCCCCCATCTAATATTTTAAATGGATCTCTACAAGAAGTACAAAAATATTATACACTTGACCAGCATTCTATATCATCATTAGTTTTGATGGTAAATGATGAATTTTATCAATCACTTCCTGAAGATTTGCAAAGAGTTGTATATGAAGGTGGCTTAATGGCGCAGTCATCAATGCGAGGAGCAAATAATGCAAATGAACAGTTAGCAATGCAGGGACTTAAACAATCTGGGATGAATATATATATTCCAACAGAAGAAGAAAAGATAACTTTTAAAGATGCATCACAAGAACCAGTATTAACATGGTTAAAGGGACAAATAGGTGATGAATATGTAGATTCATTTATGCAAGCAGTTAAAGATGTTAAGAACGAAGAAGAATCAATAACTGGCGGTAATGTAAACGTTAATACGAATGCGGTAATGGGACCTTCTCAAAATAGTTTAATAATAGGAATGGGAATTTTGACAGTATTTTCAGTATTATTTGGGGTATTTACTTTAATACGAAAAAAGCAGTAAGTTATTATGCATAAGAAATATAGGGGGGATTCATTGTGAATAGAAAAAGAAATCGTAATCTCTTTCAAGAATATATGGATTTTATCGATAGAATTGTGAAAGTGATTTGTATTATTCTTATGGCTACAATGTTATTTTGTGTTACATTACAAGTAGTTACTAGATATTTTATGCCACATGCATTATCATGGACAGAAGAACTAGCAAGATTTCTAATGCTATGGTTAATATTTTTAGGAGCTAGTCATATTGCAAAAACATCATCATATATAAGAGTTAGTTTTCTTGTAGACAAGCTACCCGATAACTTTAAAAAAGTTATGAATGTAGTAATTAAGCTTGTTGTATTAGTAACTACATTCTATTACGCCTGGGATAGTTTCTGGGTGTTTACTACTACTGCTGTAAGAGAAGTATCACCAGCAATGCAAATACCGATGCAGATACCTAGACTTTCTTTAGTTGCAGGATTTATACTGATATTTTTACAAGCACTTTCTGCAGGCGGATTTGTTTTATTACCTAATGAAGAGGAGGATGATGTTCTGTGAATACGTTTATATTGTCAATTGTAATATTAGTTATCTTAATTTTGATGGGCATACCAGTTGCGTATGCAATGGGAGCAACGTCACTTCTATATATTATTATGGTAGATCCTAGTTACTTGCAAATTCTACCTGTTAGATCGTTAACAGGTGTCAATTCCTTTATTCTGATGTCAATTCCATTTTTTATGTTGGCAGCAGAAATTATGGTTAGAACAGATATATCACGAAAGTTATTTGCTTTCGCAAGACTCTTTATAGGAAGATTTCGCGGTGGTTTAGCTTTTGTAAATGTTATTGCTAGTACTATTTTCGGAAGTATATCGGGTTCTGCTATTGGAGATATGACAGGATTAGGAGCAATCGAAATAGATGAAATGGAAAAGGAAGGCTATGATAAGGATTTTGCAATTGCGTTATCTGCAGCATCAAGCTTACAGTCTCCTTTAATTCCACCAAGTACTACGGCAATGGTATATGCTGGATGTGTTTCAATATCAACAGGAGCAATTTTACTTGGTGGTCTTGGGCCAGGCCTTTTAATTGGAGCATCTCAGATTATATACATACTTCTTATTAGAAAGAAAAATAATTTTCCAAGAGACAATAGAGTTTATGAAAAAGGTGAGAAAAAAAGTATAGTAAAGGATGGGATAATTGCATTAATTCTTCCACTTATTATTCTTGGAGGAATTCTTGGAGGGTTTTGCACAGCAACTGAAGCAGCAGCTATGGCAGTAGTATATTCTATGATTTTAGGATTCTTTGTATATAAAAATCTTAATTTTAAAGAAATGAAAGATATCTTATGGAGTACTAGTAAGACAGTAGCTAATATATTCATGATTATAGCCTTTGCAAATGCATTCTCATGGGCAGCAGGTATGGAGCAAATACCAGCTAAATTAGCAACGATGCTTCAAAGTATCTCAAGTAGCCCAATAATATTATTATTAATCGTAAATGTGTTTTTCATTTTAGTAGGAATGGTTATGGATGTAGGAGCAGCAATTATTTTATTCGCACCTATTCTAGCACCTGTTATGCTAAAAGTCGGTGTAGATCCAATACACTTTGCGGTACTAACAATAACAAATTTAACAATGGGTGTTATAACACCTCCTGTTGGTCTTGTTCTATTTTCGGCAGTGAGTGTTGGTAAAAGACCATTTGATAAAGTAGTAAAAGCAATGATCCCATTTTTAGTAGTAGATGCAATTATATTAATTCTATTAATTGTATTTCCCCAGATTGTTATAGGTATTCCAAAATTATGTGGATTTATGTAAGGTAAAAAAAAGAAAATTATTGAAATTAAAATATGCTTAGTATATTATATATTTAAAATAATATACATGTGAAATGAGGCATAAAGATGAAACGAAAAACAATCTATGATGTAGCATCGGAGGCACAAGTAAGCATATCAACTGTTTCAAGAGTAATAAATGGAAAAGGGTATGTCAGCGAAGAAACTAGGAAAAGAGTAGAAAAGGCTTGTGAAAATTATAGACCCATAGCATCGGCACGTGAAATTCAATCTCAAAAATCAAAAACAATAGGAATTGTTATTAACCATGAAACAGATTATTTCTTCTTAAATGCCACATTTTTAAATATTTTAAGAGGAATTATTGCTGTTACTGAAAAAAAGGGATATAGAATTTTACTAGAGTCAGAAAAGTCTGATGATGATATATGCAATTTATATTATGAGTGTCGTGTAGATGGGCTGATTGTAATAGGATGCAAAATGAGTAGTACCTTGATATCAACATTAGAAGAAGGCAAGATACCATTTGTACTTATTGGAGATTACAAGCAATCAAATAAAATTAGTCAGGTAGAAATAGATGATAGGAGTAGTATATATGATGCTACAAAATATCTTATTAACCTTGGACATAAAAATATAGGAATAATAACAGGGCCTTTAGAGTATGCATCTGGATATAATCGTCTAGAAGGATATAAAGAAGCACTTAAGAATGAAGGTATTTCCATACGGGATGAATATATTGAAACCTGTGACAATATGACAGATATTAAGGTAGAGAATCTTGTTAAAAAACTATTATATGTATCAGAAAAAATCACTGCTCTTATCGCTTTTAATGATGATGTTGCAATTTCAGCTTATAAAGCTGCGCAAGAATTAAATATAAAAGTTGGGGAAGATATATCTATAATAGGTTTTGATAATGATAGAATTGCATCATATATTAATCCTACATTAACTACTATCATGCAGCCTAGCTATGAAAAAGGAGAGCATGCAGCTAATATATTAATAGAGGCACTGGAAAAAGAGTGCTTACCAACGAAAAGGGAAGAGTTAAAGGGGATTATGATTTATAGAGATTCATGTATTGAGTTACGCAGAAAGTAATAGTAAGGAAAGGTTTATTAAATATAGAAGTGCTTGCATAAATGTGAGAAAAGATAATCATTCTAGAAATATAACAGCTTAAAATCATTATATATGAAGGATATTTTTATTAGAGAGATTTTAAGCTAATCTTTCTAATAAAAAGTGTATTATTTTACGCATCATGAAAGCGCTTCTATTATTATCGGAAAGAAGGCGGCGAGATGAAAAAAGTTGAACTTAAGTATATAGCGAATAATATTAGAAAAAGTATCATTCAAGAAATTTTTATAGCTAAATCAGGACATCCTGGTGGATCACTATCATCAGCAGATATTTTTTCTTATCTATATTTTGAAGAAATGAAGGTTGATTATAACAATCCAAATAGTGAAGAACGTGACCGTTTTGTGCTATCAAAAGGTCATGTAGCCCCAGCGTATTATGCAACCTTATCAGAAAAGGGATATTTTCCAAAGGAAGAATTAAAAACATTAAGAAAAGTTGGATCAAGACTACAAGGGCATCCATGTATGACATCTTGTCCAGGTGTTGATATGTCATCTGGTTCTTTAGGACAAGGTATATCTGTAGCAGTAGGAATGGCTCTTGGAGGTAAATTAGATAACAAAGGAAAACGTGTTTATACATTACTTGGTGATGGAGAGTTACAGGAGGGTCAAGTTTGGGAGGCGGCTATGTTTGCAGGACATTGGAAACTTGATAATTTAGTTGTGATTATAGATAATAATCAATTACAAATAGATGGCAAAGTTAAAAATGTATGCTCACCATATCCAATAGCAGACAAATTCAAGGCGTTTAACTTCCATACTATTGTTATTAATGGACACGATTTTGATGAAATAGATAGAGCATTTAAAGAAGCAAGAGAGACTAAAGAAGTACCTACAGCAATTATTGCAAAAACAATCAAGGGAAAAGGAGTTTCTTTTATGGAAAATCAAGTAGGATGGCATGGAAAAGCACCTAATGAAGATGAGTATTTATTAGCCATTAAAGAGCTTGAGAAGGAGAAGTAGATATGGAAATAAATAAAAAGATTGCAACTAGAGAAAGTTTTGGTAATGCATTAAGAGAATATGGAGAAATCTATAAAGATTTAATTGTTTTAGATGCCGATCTAGCAGCAGCGACAAAAACTGATATATTCAAAAAGAAGTTTCCTAATCGTCATATTGATTGTGGAATTGCTGAATCAAATATGATGGGGATTGCAGCAGGGTTATCCTTAAGCGGAAAGATACCGTTCGTTTCTTCATTTGCTATGTTTGCAGCAGGAAGAGCATTTGAACAGGTAAGAAACTCTATAGGATATCCACATTTAAATGTTAAAATTGGAGCAACCCATGGCGGAATTTCAGTAGGAGAAGATGGAGCAACTCATCAATGTAATGAAGATTTTGCACTTATGAGAACAATTCCAGGAATGGTAGTATTAAGTCCAAGTGATGATATAGAAGCTAGAAAAATGGTAAAAGCAGTGATTCAATATGAAGGACCAGTATACATTAGATTTGGACGTTCGCCAGTACCAATTATAAATGAAAGCACACTAAATTTTCAAATTGGAAAAGCAACTTGTTTAAGAGAAGGCAAGGATATTACGATTGTTGCAAATGGAATTTGTGTTGCATCGGCTTTAGAGGCGGCATCAAAACTAGAAAAAGAAGGAATATATGCGGAAGTTTTAAATTTTTCTACAATTAAACCTTTAGATGAAGACATGTTAATAAAATCTGCAACCAAAACAGGAAAAGTAGTTACTGTAGAGGAACATTCAATTATAGGAGGATTAGGCGGAGCTGTATGTGAATATCTTCCATCCAAAATACAAGTCCCAATCTTTAGAATTGGTATTAAGGATGTTTTTGGAGAATCAGGACCTGCTGAAGAATTGATTGCTAAATATCAATTAGATGGCCAAGGGGTCTATAGTCAAATTAAAACATTTTTAATGAGTTTTAAAGGAGAGAAGTAATTATGAATTTAAATGATTTAACAGGAAAAAAAGCAATCGTAACAGGTGCAGCGCAAGGGCTTAGCTGTGGTATGGCTGAAGGATTAATGGAAGCAGGGGCAGAGGTTTGTATCATGGATATAAATCCAAAGGCTACTGCAGTTGCAGAAGAATTTGTTAGAAGAGGATTCAAGTGTCATGCAGTTGTAGGTGACCTTGGCAACGATGAAACAAGAGAAGATGCTTTCAATAAAGCAGTAGAAGCTTTAGGTGGACATTTAGATATTCTTGTAAATGGTGCAGGAGTACAAAGAAGACATAAGAGCGAAGAATTTCCAATGGAAGATTGGGATTTCGTTATGAATATTAATACAAGAAGCGTATTTGCTATGTGTCAATTAGCAGGACGTACTTTTATTAAGCAAAATAGTAGAGGAAAGATTGTAAACATAGCTTCTATGTTATCATTCTTTGGTGGATATACAGTTCCAGCTTATGCTGCTAGTAAGGGAGCTGTAGCACAACTTACAAAAGCACTTTGTAATGAGTGGGCAGAAAAAGGAATTAATGTTAATGCTTTAGCACCAGGATACATGGCTACAGAAATGAATACAGCTTTACTTGATCCAAGTAATCCTAGATATGAATCAATAACAAATCGTATTCCAAATAAGACTTGGGGAACACCAGATGATATGAAGGGACCTGTTGTATGGCTTGCATCTGATGCATCTGATTATATAAATGGGGCTGTTATTCCAGTAGATGGAGGATATCTTGTAAGATAATTTTCAAGATATAAATATTATAGAAGTTTTATCGCAATATAAGGAGGAGACAATATGAAAGTTATTATTACAGATTGTGATCATGAAAATATAGATATCGAAAAGAAAGTATTTCGTGATGCAGGAATGGAAGTTGAATTAAAACATGCAAGGACTGAAGAGGAAGTTATAGAGCAATGTAAGGGTGGAGAAATATTCATAGTACAATATGCCAAAATCACTGAAAAAGTTATGGAGGCTATTCCAGAATTAAAATATGTTGTGAGATATGGAGTAGGTGTAGATACAGTAGATGTAGAAGCTGCAACTAGACATGGAATTCAAGTTGGTAACGTTCCAGACTATGGAATGAATGAAGTTGCTGACCACGCCATTGCACTTTTATTAACATTAAAGCGTAAAATTGTACAAATGAATGATTTTACTAAATCTCAAAGATGGGATTATACAAAATCAATCCCAATACACAGATTTAGTGAAGAGACAGTTGGAGTTGTAGGACTTGGACGTATTGGAAGATGCTTTGCAAAGAGAGCAAATGCACTTGGCTTTAAAGTTATCGGATATGATCCATATTTTCAGGCTACTCCAGAAGCAAGATATATAACACCAGTAAGTTTTGAAGAGTTAGTTGAAAAATCAGATGCTATTTCACTTCACTGTCCTGCAGATGGAAATCAAAATTTATTCAATGCAGATACATTTAAGAAGATGAAAAATGATGCGGTAATCATCAATGTTGCTCGTGGTGGCATTATAAACGAGGATGATTTAAACGAAGCTTTAAAAAATGGGGAAATTGCTGGAGCAGGTATAGACTGTATGAAGAAGGAGCCAATGCCTTTTGATGCTCCTATATTTAAGAATGAAAATCTAATTGTTACACCACATATGGCATGGTATTCAGAAGAGGCAGCTTTAGAGCTTAAGAGAAAAGTTGCAGAAGAATCTGTAAGATTTGCAAAAGGTGAAGCGATACATTACCCAGTAAATCATCTTAAATAAAGGAAAAGAGGTAAGGAATATGAATGATATTTTGAAACGAATTTCCGATATAGGAATTGTTCCAGTTATCAAGCTGGATGATGCTAAGAATGCTGCACCATTAGCAAGGGCTCTTTGCAGAGGTGGACTTCCTTGTGCAGAAGTTACCTTTCGTACAGATGCATGTGTAGAGTCCATAAAACTTATGAAGAAAGAATGTCCAGATATGATAGTAGGGGCAGGTACAGTTCTTACAACAAAACAAGTAGATGAAGCCATTGAAGCTGGTGCAGAATTTATTGTAAGTCCTGGTTTAAATCCAGATGTTGTGAAATACTGCGTTGATAAGGGCATCACCATAACACCAGGTTGTTCAAATCCTTCTGATATTGAACAAGCTATAAAATACGGCTTAGATGTGGTGAAGTTCTTTCCAGCAGAAGCAGCTGGTGGATTAAAGATGATAAAGAGCATGGCAGCTCCATACGGAAATATAAAATTCTTCCCTACAGGAGGAATAAATGCAGATAATATTACAGAATACCTTAGTTATAACCGTGTTATCTGTTGCGGTGGAACATGGATGGTTCCATCAGACTTAATAGAACAAGGAAATTTTGATGGAATCGAAGCTTTAACAAGAGAAGCGGTAGAGAACATGTTTGGATTTAAGATTGCCCACGTTGGTATCAATTGTGACACACCAGAAGAGGCACATGGAGTTGCAGACTCTTTTGAGAGCATCTTTGGATTCTCTCAAAATGAAAATCCAAGTTCTATATTTGGAGCAACAAGTGTAGAAATCATGAAGATGCCTTTTTTAGGCAAACATGGTCATATTGCAATTGTTACGAATTTTGTAGAGCGTGCAGTAAAACATTTAGAATCTAAAGGTGTTAAATTTAATGAAGAAAGTGCTGTGTACAGACCAGATGGATCTATGCAGGCCATTTATTTGAAAAATGAAATCGGTGGTTTTGCCGTGCACTTAGTTCGTAAGCCACAATAAATTAGAAGTTATAGAAGGGGTAGTTTAGATGGGGAAAACAATTTTGTTCGGAGAACCTATGGCACTTTTAATTGCTGACAGTACAGGACTTCTTGAAGATGTAGAACATTTTACAAGATCTTTATCTGGAGCAGAGGTGAATGTATCTATAGGACTTTCTCGACTTGGTCATGAGGTCAGTTATATGACACGTCTAGGGGATGACCCATTTGGACGTTATATCGAAAAGAAACTAAAGGAAGATAATATAGGTACGGAATTTGTAACCTATGATCCTGTATATCGCACAGGTATTCAGCTGAAAAATAGAGTTACAGATGGCAGTGATCCTTATGCACCATATTATAGAAAAGGTTCTGCTGCTTCACATATAACTACAGCAGAGATTGATATGATTGACTTCCCAGATATTGATCATGTTCATGTTACAGGAATTCCACCAGCACTTTCGAAGACAAGTCGTGCTGCAACATATCGTCTTATGGAACGTGCAAAAGAAAATAATGTATTTTTAACTTTTGATCCTAATCTTCGTCCTGCATTATGGGAAAGCGAAGAAGTCATGATTGAAGTAATAAATGATCTAGCATCAAAAGCAGACATAATACTTCCTGGAATTGAGGAATGTAAGATATTAGTTGGATCAGAAGATTTTAATACTATTGCTGATTTCTATAAAAAGAAAGGGATTAAGACAATAGTTATTAAAAATGGAGCTAATGGAGCATATGTTTGTGATGGCGATGAAAGCTATACAGTAGAAGGCTTCAAAGTAGAAGAAGTTGTAGATACTGTAGGTGCCGGTGACGGATTTGCCGTTGGTATAATAAGTGGACGTCTTGAAGGACTATCACTTAAAGAAATGGTAAGACGAGGCAATGCTATTGGAGCAATTCAAGTTACCAATATCAGTGATAATGCGGGATTGCCAACTCATGAAGAGCTAGAAGCATTTATAAAAGCTCATTAATCCTTATTAGTAGAGTAAAAGATACTTAAGTCAACATTACAAATTAAAAGGTCATTAAATCCTCAAAATCACTCTGATAATAGATCAGGGTGATTTTTTATTGCATAATGGATAAAATTACTATATACTTTTATTTAGGGTAAATAAAAGTTTGAAAGGAGAAAGAAATGGCTTATACTTCAGATGATGTTAAAAAATTAAATGCATCATTATTGCTTAAAAGTATGTTTAAGCTTAAGAATGCCACCATGAAAGAGATAATTGATGATACATTATTATCCCAATCGACGGTTAGAAATATTTTAATTGAATTGGAAGAAAATAATTCAATTATTAAGGTGGGAAGTGATGAATCAAGTGGTGGGAGATGTCCTAATCGATATTCTTTTAATAAGGAAAACTATAATTTAATGATGATATATATTCATATGAATAGTGTAGATATAATGATTACAGACATTTTTTATGAGGTTAAATATGAAAGAAATACTAAATTTATAAGAGAAGAAGAATTGATTTATATAATAGAAAAATTGATTCAGGATCATAAGGTGAAATGTTTAAGTGTTGCTGTTCAGGGAATAGTTAGAGGATATACATATACTACTGATGAAACAGGTAAATTCACTGAAGAGGACATAGTAAAGAAGATTGAAAGTCACGTTTCAATACCGGTAATTTTAGAAAATGATGTTAAGGCTATGATGATTGGCTATGAATCGAGTAAAGAAAATAATTTAGATAATGTGGCGTACCTATTTCTAAGTCATATAGGAATGGGAAGTGCTTTTATGATAAATTCTAAAGTTATAAAGGGTAAGAATAATTATGCAGGTGAAATAGGACTTATTCCTTTCAAAGGGAAGAGTATTAATAGTTGGCTTAAGAGAGAACTAACAAAAGAAGAGTATGTAGAACTTTTATCGCAGATCTTAATTACTGTAAGCAGTTTCTCAGATCCTGAACTTATAGTAATTACAGGGGATAGATCTTATGAAATATATCATAAAGAAATTATGAAACAGTGTAATGAGTATTTGAATAAAAAGTATCACTTAAATGTGGAGTATAGGCATGAAAATTTTAATGATGCCTTTAAAGGACTTCATCATTTAGGTGTTATGTATTTATTAGAGGAAGGAGTTAAGTATGGAAAGTAGAGTTTCATATAAATCTACTATATACGCTTGCTATCTAGGTAATTTTGTTCAATCAATAGTAATCAATTTAATTCCAATTTTATTTGTTACCATCATGGTGATTTATGATTTAAATATAGCATCACTTGGAGTGTTGGCGGCAGTTAATTTTATCACTCAAGTTTTAGCAGATGTGCTTTTGAGTAAATCTGTAGACAAATATGGGTTTAGAAAATTTGTAGTTATTGCGCCAATAATTGCTTTAATGGGGTTTGTTATTTTTCTATTATCACCTCAAATATTCCCAAAAGATCCTATGAAGGACTTTCTAATAGGGACAATAGTATTTTCCTGCTCAGGAGGAATGCTTGAACTACTTTTAAGTCCTATAATAAATGCCATTCCATGGATGAAAAAATGCAAGCTATGAATGTGCTTCATTCTTTTTATGCATGGGGTCAGCTTTGTGTAATTATAGTTACAAATTTATTGCTTAAGTTGTTTGGTACATCCTATTGGTAGTGGATTGTTTTGTTTTGGTGTATATTTCCGCTAGTTAGTTAAATTTTATTTTTCAAAGTGCCATTAGTTGAAGTAATCGGAGAAGAACATTAAATGCCTAATAAAGACATTGCTAAGGGTAAATATTTTATTCTAGGTATAAATAGTATTTTTACAAAATTAACTATAGGGCAGATAGGACTACGTGAAGGAATGATGGCAGGAATTATATTTCCAATATCAGCATTTTTTACATTAAGGCAAATTATAAAATTTAAAATATAAATTTTATAATTCTAATAGTGCTTATATATTTTAATTTGAAAAGTGCTTAGAATAGCGTCATAGGGTGATACTTAGCGCAATATTTTGAGCACTGATAAAATAAATGAAAATTATGTTTATGATTTGACTAGTACAAATAAATATGATACATTTGTAAATATGTTGGAAAATAGAAAATGCATTGGGAATGCAATAGATCTATTAAAGCAGATATATTGCATTCTATAATTTACAAAAGATACAGAAACACGTAGTGAGTGTAGATGTATCTTTTTGTTTATAATCTATAATATAAGAAGAGGAGATACTTATTTTATGAAAGATAAGGTTGTTTTATTTGACTTTGATGGTGTTTACAAAACTCAAGATTTTTATAGAGATCATTATCACCAATGAATTTCAACAGATGATTTAACTGGGACAAACTCCTATTGTGATATTTGTGCACAGAGATGTCTAAAGGAAAGGCTAAAAGATATAGTGGAACCTAAACTTACCTTTATAGGTTCTGGTAATTATCATTATGTAAGTTTATTTCTTACAGAAAAAGTTCAGGAAGATTTCACTCTAGTACTTTTTGATAATCACAGTGATGCTAAGGTACCTATGTTTGAAGAACTTCTTTCCTGTGGAGGATGGGTTAGAACTGCACTTTTAACAGAGCCTCATCTAAAGCAGATAATATTAGTTGGTATAAATGAACATTCAATAAGTACTATAGATAGGCATATAAGAGATGATATAATGACATTTCCTTATAGTATAATATGCGAAAAAGATAACTGGAATATTAGTTTGGCAAAAGTGATTAAGTATCCAGTATATATATCCGTTGATAAGGATGTGTTTAGTAAGAACATTGCAGCTACCAATTGGGATCAAGGAGATATGACTATGAAGGATTTTCTAAAAGCTTTTGAAGCAATAGCAAATGTAGCAAAAATAATAGGTATGGATGTATGTGGGGAATATAGCATAGATTATAGGATGCCTAATTTATTTGCAGAAGCTAATCTGAAAAACAATGTAATAAATAAAAAGTTGATGAATCTTGGAAATGAAGTGATAGAATAAATGTAAATAATTTAATTTTAATAAGAGTGGAGGGTTAACATGTTTGGAGTAGCACTAGAAGGTGGAGGTGCAAAAGGAGCATATCATATAGGAGCAGTGAAAGCGCTTATAGAAAATGGATATAAGATTGATGGAGTAGTAGGAACATCTATCGGTGCTTTTAATGCAGCACTTATAGCTCAAAATGATTTTGAAAAAGCCTATGAGCTTTGGAGTGACATGCAGCCATCTACCTTATTTAATATAGAAGATAACCAAATGGAAGTTATAAACAAAAGTGGTTTTACAAAGGAATCACTTAGGTACTTATCAGAAAAGGCTAAAGAAATCATAATGAATAGAGGAATAGATACCAGCAAATTAAGAAACGTGGTGGACACCATGGTTTTTGAAGAAGAAATCAGAAAATCAGAAGTGGACTTTGGGATGGTTACAGTATCAATTTCAGACTTAACTCCTTTAGAGATACTAAAAGATGATATTCCAAAGGGCAAACTTAATGACTATATAATGGCTAGTGCAAATCTACCTTTATTTAAATCTCAACCTATAGACAATAAATATTATATTGATGGTGGAATTTATAATAATTGCCCAATAAACCTCCTTGCAGATAAGGGTTACACTGATGTTGTTGCTGTAAGAACCTCTCAAAAGGAAAAGCTTCAAAGTGTTAAATGTGGGAATTGCAATGTGGTAAATATAATTCCATCAGAAGATTTAGGCGGAACATTAATTTTTGACAATGATCTTATAAGAAGAAATATAAACCTAGGTTATTATGATACTATTAGATTTATAAAGTGTCTTAAAGGAAAAAAATATTATATAGAACCAGCTGATGAAAAAATATTTTTTCATATAATAAATACCATACCTGATGAGATTATCTTTAATATAGGAAAGATATTTAAGCTTACGGACATGAATAGCAAGAGGATGCTTTTTGAAGAAATAGTTCCTATTATAGCTGATCTTCTAAAACTCCCAAAGACCGCTACTTATGAAGATATATTTATAGAGCTTATGGAAGTCATAGCATTAGAGAGAAATGTGGAAAAATTCAAGATATATACTATAAATTCTTTTATAGATGCTATAGAAAGCTCTATGCCAAGAGAAGATAAAGAAAAGCGAAAGCATAGGAATATACTTAATCTAAAAAGGCTTGCCACAGAAATTTTAGGGACTAATATGCTTGATGAGGTAGCCTATGTAATCTTTGATACACTTCCATTAGAACTACTTAAAATTGAAGAAGATTTGTAAAATATTGAAAAGAGAATGTATCTAGATTTGTGTAAATCAAACCTACTACATTCTCTTTTTTAATTTAAGTAACCTCTTATTAAAGTATTTATATCATTTATAGAGTCTTGATTACTCTTCTTTCGATTCACTTAATAACATTATAACCTAAAAATTATCTTTATAACATATATAATTAAGTGCAAAAGAGTTATATACCACTAGATCTCACGTCTTGGAATGGTGAAGTCAAGAGCTTTTTCTATATCGTAAAGGAGACCTTCATCTTTAGGTGCTATGAACATGCAGGTGTAGCCATCTTCACCAGCTCTTCCAGTTCTGCCGATTCTATGAATGTAGCTTTCAGGAGTTTCTGGACAATCGTAATTGTATATATGAGTGACACCAGAAATGTCGATACCTCTAGCAGCCACGTCGGTAGCTATAAGATATTGAATGTCAGCGTTTCTAAAAGCTTTCATTATACGTTCTCTTTTAGCTTGAGGAACATCGCTATGAATTTTTTCACAACTAAAGCCTTTGCGTCCCATAGCCATTTCTAAAGCATCAGCTCTTCTTTTAGTCCTGCAAAAGATAATTGCCATAAAAGGATTATCCTCATTTAAAACATTAGCCAAAGCATCTTGCTTCCATCTATCAGTAGTAACAACAACCTCTTGCTTTATCTTTTCAACAGCAATAGTGGGAGATTTTATATTGATTACTACAGGGTCTACCATATATCTATAAGCTAACTTTTTAACATCAGAGCCCATAGTTGCATAAAAACAAAGGGTTTGATGTTTTTTAGATGTGACTTTCATTATCTTGTCGATTCCATTTCTATTTAATATCTCAATAAGATTTTCGTTTATTCCAAGTGATTTAAAGTTCATAGTTCATATCCTTTCAAATAAAATAGAGCTTTACATCATGTAGCGATAATAAAGCTCTAAAATTACTTCTATTATGTACTATCATTAGGTAATCATAACATTTAGGGGGGAGGGAGTCAATGGGGATGGATTATATGAGCCTATAGATGAATAATAAATCTAATTTTGCTTACAATATTTTTGAGGTGAATTTGTAATTATGTATAAAAGAAAAAAATATAAAAAAGTAAAGTTAGAAATTATATGTATTTTAGGTGCAATATTATTAGCTTCTGGATTAATGCAAGAGGTGGCTAAATTGATGGTCAAGTTGGCATAAGTTGTTCTAGTATACGGAACAATATTTTTGGGTATTAAGCAATTATATAAATGGATAAAATACAGTAATAGGGAGTATAGTAGTGAGGAAATAGAATGTAGAATTGGAAATATGACTCCTAGAGAATTTGAGATATTTTGTGGTAATTTATTTAGAGAATTAGGATACAAATGCAAAGTAACATCAGAAAGTATTGATGGAGGTAAGGATGTTATACTAGAAGATGAATATGGTGAAATAATTTATGTTGAATGTAAACATTATAAAAAGGAAAATTTGGTTAATAGAGAAGTGCTTCAAAAGTTGGTTGGAGCTTCTGTAGGTGATGGAATAAATAAGGCTATTATTATAACAACCAGTGACTATACGGCAAGAGCTTATGAATATGCCCTTAATGTAAAATGGTTAGAACTATGGACAATGAAAGATTTGATTAAGGCTATGGGTAAGATAAAAAAGCAAGGATTTGTATTATATAAATTGGAAGGATAGAGTTTTTTGCTTGTAATCCATCAAAAATGTAAAAATATATAAATAAAATTCAACAATTCAACCTATATTTTACATATTTGTGTTAAAATATTTATATAATTATGTAATATTTAAGGGGAATTGTTATGGAGGTAATAGATAATCGTAACAAATTACTTGGTGATGATATTAAAAAGGAACTTAAGAGTGGAGATAAACTAAGGATAATGGCTACATGCTTTTCTATTTATGCATTTGATGCATTGAAGGAAGAACTTGAGGGTATTGAAGAACTTCAGTTTATTTTCTCCTCGCCAGCTTTTATTGAGGAGAAGATAGCGGATAAGATAAAAAAGGAGAAGAGGGAATTTTACATACCCCATGAGGTTAGGGAAAACACCTTGTACGGAACTCCTTTTGAGATAAAGTTAAAAAATAAGCTTACTCAGAAAGCCATAGCTAAGGAATGTGCTAGCTGGATTAGGGCCAAGGT
This sequence comes from Clostridium sp., assembly GCA_022773025.1. Taxonomy (GTDB): domain Bacteria; phylum Bacillota; class Clostridia; order Clostridiales; family Clostridiaceae; genus Clostridium_X. Next base: position 17,452 of record JALEZF010000006.1, read on the forward strand.
TAAGTTTAAATCAAATATTTCTAGCAGCTCTGTTTCTAATTTTATTTCTATCAATAGAGAAGATAAAAATATTACATACAATCCAGTTGAGAGTTTTACTGCCAGTGAAATGGGGTATGAGAAGGACGATTCCATATTCAAAGTTATAACAAAGTTTGATGAACCTTCTGTTACCACCATGTTTTTAAGACAGTTTCAGGAAATGTGGCAAGATGAAGAAAAGTTTGAAGATGTAACGGAGAAAATTTTTGATTACATATCTAGTGCATATAAAGAGAATTCTCCGGAGTATATTTATTTCATCATCCTTTATAATGTATTAAATAAATTTTTAGATGATATATCAGAGGATTACATGCCAAATGATTTAACAGGATTTAAAAACACTTTGATTTGGGAAAAACTATACAACTATCAGAGGGATGGAGTTGTAGGAATTATAAATAAACTTGAAAAATACAATGGCTGCATACTAGCTGATAGTGTGGGACTTGGAAAGACCTTTACTGCATTAGCAGTGATGAAATATTATGATTTGAAGAATAAATCAATATTAGTGCTATGTCCTAAAAAGCTATCAGATAACTGGAATAGATATGTAGGAAACAAGAAGACTAATATATTTTACAAAGACAAGATAAGATTTGATGTATTATATCACACGGATCTGGGAAGAAAGTCTGGTATGAGCAATGGTCAGAAATTAGAAGAGATATATTGGGAAAACTATGACCTTATAGTCATAGATGAGAGCCATAACTTTCGAAACAATAATCCATATAAAGACAAGGAAACCAGATATCAATTTTTAATGAATAAAGTCATAAAACAGGGAGTGAAAACTAAAGTTCTTATGCTTAGTGCCACTCCTGTGAACAACAAATTTAAGGACCTACAGAATCAACTGGCGTTAGCTTATTGTGACGATGTTGAAAAGTTTGAAGAAAAATTGGATACAGACCAGACTGTGAGACAGATATTTTTAAAATCTCAGAGAGTATTTGATGAATGGATTAAGATACCGTCAGATAATAGAAAAGCAAAAGACCTCTTAAGTAAATTGGATATTGATTTCTCAGTGTTATTAGACAGTGTAACTATAGCTAGAAGTAGAAAACATATAGTGAAGTATTATGATACCAAGGACATAGGGAGTTTCCCAAAACGGTTACCACCCAAATCTTATTATTGCAGTTTGACTGAAAGATGTGATGTTGCAGGCTATGATGATATATACAGAAGAATTATTAATATGACATTAGGTGTATATGCTCCTATGAGCTATATTTTTCCTAGCAGAATAGAAAAATATAGGGATATATACGATACAAAGGTTGAGGGAAGAGGAACACTAAAGCAGTCTAGTCGTGAGAAGTCATTGCAGAAATTAATGACTATTATGATGCTCAAAAGACTAGAAAGTTCAGTTGAAGCATTTAGAATCACCTTAAGCAAGATTTTGGATATAAATAAAGAAACTTTAAACAATATAAAAGAGTTTAAAGCAGGAAATAGAAGTGTGGAGTTTAATAATATCAGTAATTTATCTCAAAATGAAATTGATGAACTTTATGACAGTGATGAGGATTTAAAGAACCATACTACTAATGGAAAGATAAAAATTGATTTTAAAGATATGGATTTAATAAGCTGGGAACGAGATATAGCAGCTGATATAAGTACATTAAAATATCTGATAAGTGAAATGAATAAGATAACAGTGGATTATGATGCAAAGCTTAAACAGCTAGTTAAGGTTATAGATGGAAAAATAAATAACCCATTTAATAAGTGCAACACAAAGATTTTGATCTTTTCAGCTTTTGCAGATACTGCCACTTATCTTTATAGCTATTTAAGTGAATATGTAAAAAAGAAATATGGTATGGATACAGCTAAAGTTGAGGGTGGTGGCAGTAATAAGTCAACCATTAAGGGGTTGGTAGACATGGACAAGATACTAACTTTTTTCTCACCAATAAGCAAAGAAAAGGATTTGATATATCCAAATGAACAAGGACAATTGAATGTACTCATAGGTACTGACTGCATTTCAGAAGGACAAAACCTTCAAGATTGCGATATCTGTATAAATTATGATATACACTGGAATCCGGTAAGGATAGTTCAAAGGTTTGGAAGAATTGATCGTATCGGAAGTAAAAATGAATTTGTTAAGCTAGTAAACTTTTGGCCTAATATAAGTCTCGATGAATATATAAATTTAAATGACAGAGTTATGGGACGTATGACTATAGTTGATGCCATAGGAACTGCTGATGATAATATCATCTCGGAAGAGCAGCTCAATGCAGATTATAGGAAAGTACAGCTTAAGAAACTTCAAGAGGGTGAACTTCAAGATTTAGAAGATGTGGACGGAAGCATCAATATAACTGATTTAGGTCTCAATGATTTTAGGATGGATATGATTGAATATATTAAAACCATGGGAGAACCGAAGAATACACCAAATGGCATGCATACAGTTATAAAGGTTAATGAAGATCAAGGACTTGAAAAAGGTGTGATTTATGTTCTTAAGAATACTATTAATGAAGAGGATATAAAGAAGCAGAATATACTCCACCCCTACTACATGGTATATGTAAGGAATGATGGAAGTATAAAATTCAATCATCTGGAGATAAAAAGTATCTTGGATGTTTTAAGGGCTGGCTGTAAAAATAAGATAGATCCTATAAAAGATGTGTGTAGCAAATTTAATAAGGAAACTAAAGATGGATATAACATGGACAAGTATAGCAAACTCCTTGAAAGTGCCATAGAAAGCATATTAGAAGTAAAGGAAGAAACTGATTTAAAGAGCTTATTCACTGCTGGGAGCGATGTACTATTTCAAGAAACTATAAAGGGATTAGATGATTTTGAGCTTATAGCCTTTGTGGTTATAAGGTAGATTAGAATATGTTTGAGTTTAGTAGTAAAACTGTGGTGAATAAGGACTTTAGAATAAAAGATATCCTAAAGATGATAGATACTGATAAAGGCATGAAGAAAGCATTAACGAAAGAGTCAACTGTAATTGAAAGAATTATTTTGACTAATGTACTTTCAGAAAAAACTTTAAACATGCGATGTGATGAGTACTGCAGGGAAATATATATTTTCAGAATAGAGCTTAATGATAAGGAAATACCAATAGAATTTATAAAAACCTTGGACAAGTCTATAGGATTGCATACTTATTTTATATTCCAATTTAAAGATGAAGTTAAAGATCTATGTATCTATAGATGTACTGATGATGGAAAGATAATACGCAAGGGTGTTTACGAAAGTGAATGGCATAGAGAGGAGATTAAAACCTTACCTTATTGCCTTAGCGTAAAAGAGATATACAGTAACTTGATTTATGAATTGGTCCCATTGAAACCTAGAAACAATGAAGAATTAAATTGTTTTTTAGAGAGATTTAAAGAAGTACAAAAGTTAAGGAAACAAGTAAATACATTGGAGAAAAAAGCATTTAGAGAGTCACAACCGAGAAAAAAATTTGATATGGGGAGAGAATTGAGAGAAAAGAAAGAGCTATTAGAGGCTCTTCAGGGGGATAATAATGGGCAAGCTTAATATGCAAACTAAAAGCAAGGCGGATATAAATGTAGATACCATAGGAGAATTGTTTCCAAACACAGTGACGGAAGTTATTAAAGGATATAATGAAAAAAATGAACCTATAATAGAAAAAGCTATAGACTTTGATATTTTAAAACAGGAACTATCGAAGTTTATAGTTGAAGGAAGAGAAGAAAGATACCAAATGAATTGGCCAGGGAAAAAAGAAGCTATATTAAAAGCAAATGCGTCAATAAATAAAACTTTAAGACCATGTAGAGAAGAAAGCGTAAATTTTGATACCACAGAAAACCTATACATAGAGGGAGACAATTTGGATGTATTAAAGTTACTTCAAGAAACCTACCTTAATAAGGTTAAGATGATTTATATTGACCCTCCATACAATACAGGCAATGATAGCTTTGTGTATCCAGATAATTATTCAATGACTGATGAAGAATTTAGAGAAGCCAGTGAACAGTATGATGAAGATGGAAACATAAAATATGATATTAGAAAAAATAACGAAAGCAATGGAAAGTTTCATACTGATTGGCTAAATATGATGTACCCAAGATTAAAATTAGCAAGGGATCTGCTCAGAGAAGATGGGTTCATATTTATTAGTATTGGAGAAGAAGAAATAGAAAATTTAATAAAAATATGTAATGAGTTATTTAATCGAGATAATTTTAGAAATATTATTGCAACAAGAAGATATGATAAAAATATTAATTGTCAATTTATAGATGAAGGATTATCTACAATGAATGTTGGGTTAGAATATGTTGTTGTTTACTCTAAGAAGCAAACATCTAAAATGAGACCTGTATTTAAAGTTGCAAGTGAAGAAAGAGCAAAGAAGGGATATTGGAAAGGCTTTTGGAATAATGCTGATAGACGGACTATGAGATATGAGGTGTTGGGTGTTACTCCTACAGAAGGTCAATGGAAGTGGAAAAAAGAACTTGCAGATGAAGCAGTTGAAAACTATATTATTTATCAACGTGATTTTGAAGTAAAGATGACAATTGAAGAGTATTGGGAAAAAACGGGTAAAAAGAAAAAGTTTTTACGTCGCAATATGTTTGGGAAGGGAAAAAATATGGGTGTGGAACATTGGGTATCTCCAACAGAAGGTATTTTACGAAATAGCAATTGGTCTGATTTATTAGTTTCTAAGCCTACAGGAATTGATATACCATTTGACAGCCCTAAAAACAAAGACTTACTTTTAGAATTGATAAAACTTTGTGACTTAAATGATGGATTGATTTTAGATTTTTTCTCTGGTTCATCCACAACAGCACATGCAGTTATGCAACTTAATGCTGAAGATGGTGGCAATCGCAAGTTTATAATGGTTCAGATACCAGAGGAAACAGATGAAAAATCTGATGCTTACAAAGCAGGGTATAAGAATATATGTGAGATAGGAAAGGAAAGAATAAGAAGAGCTGGGAAGAAGATAAAGGAAGAGAATACTGAGAGCTCAGCGAATTTAGATATTGGGTTTAGGGTGCTTAAGTTAGATTCTAGCAATATGAAGGATGTATACTACAAGCCTAAAGAATTAAAGCAATCCTTATTAGATTATTTGGAGAACAATATAAAGGAAGATAGGACAAGTGAAGACCTGTTATTTCAAATTATGCTTGAATTAGGTGAATTTTTATCTAGTGATATTGAGGAACTTGAGATAGAAGGAAAGAAAGTATTCAATGTAGGCAAAGGTAATATTGTTGCTTGCTTTGAAGAGGATATTACAGATGAAGTGGTTAAGAAAATTGCAAAGATGACTCCTTTTTATGCTGTATTTAGGGACAGCTCTTTGAAGAATGATTCTGTAGCAAATAATGTTGAACAGATACTTAAAACTTATAGTCCAAATACAATAAAGAAAGTGTTGTAGGAGGAAATAGCTATGAAGTTCAAATTTAAAATTCAACAATACCAAACTGATGCTGTAAAAAGTGTTATAAATGTTTTTGACGGACAACCTAAGATTGAAAATGTTAGATATACTAGGGATTTAGGTGTAAAGAAAAAGAAAGGTTTAGAGAGGTATACATCTGAAGACGGGAGTGTGGAATATGGAGAAAAGGCATCATTTTTAGATAATAATTATGATTATCTAGCTCCAAAAGAGATAGTTACAGCAGATGATTATTACGAGGAAAATAGCGATGGATTTGAAAATCCATCTATTATCTTAAGTGATGCGCAGTTGCTTGAAAATATCAGGAATGAACAATACAAAAATAACATACAGTTGTCTGAGAAGCTAATAAATGATATAGGCAGATGCAGTTTAGATATTGAGATGGAAACTGGTACGGGAAAGACTTACGTTTATATAAAAACTATATTTGAATTAAATGAACACTATGGATTCAGCAAGTTTATAATAGTTGTCCCATCCATTGCAATTAGAGAAGGTGTAAAGAAGAGCTTTGAGATGACAGAAGAACACTTTATGGAAAAATATCATAAAAAGATTAGGTATTTTATATACAATAGCAAAAAGCTAAGCGATATAGATAGCTTCAGTAAGGATTCCAATATAAATGTGATGATAATAAATGCTCAAGCTTTTAATGCAAGAGGGGCAGATGCTAGGCGTATTTATGAAAAATTAGATGAGTTTCAAACAAGAAGGCCTATTGATGTAATTGCAGCTAATAGACCTATATTGATAATAGATGAACCTCAAAAACTAGGTGGGAAAGCAACTCAAGAATCATTGCAATCATTTAATTCACTGTTTACTTTAAACTATTCAGCAACGCACGCAAAGCAGCATAATCTTATATATGTATTAGATGCATTGGATGCTTATAATGAGAGGCTTGTTAAGAAGATTGAAGTAAAAGGCTTTGAAGTAAAGAATTTCAGAGGCACTGAAAAATATTTATTTTTAGATGACATTATTGTATCCCCTAAAAAACCACCTCAAGCTAGAATTGAAAGGGAAGTAAAGTATAATAACTCCATAAATAGAGAAAGCAAAATCTTTAGTGTGGGAGACAATATCTACAATGCATCAAATAATATGGAGCAATATAAGGAAGGATTCCAAATCAATGAAATCAATCCTATTGATGGAACAGTGACCTTTACCAATGGATTAGTATTAAGACAAGGTACTGTAGTTGGTGATATCTCTGAAAAAGATATGAGGAGAATACAGATAAGAGAGACTATAGCATCTCATTTTGAAAAGGAAGAAAAGTTATTCAATAGAGGTGTTAAGACATTTTCACTTTTTTTCATAGATGAGGTAGCCAAATATAGAGTTTATGATGAGAATGGCGTTGAAAAGAATTCAGAGTATGCAACTGTTTTTGAAGAGGAATACACCAATATCTTAAATCAATACATCACTTTAATAGATACTCCTTACACTAGATATCTAAAGAGCATAGATGTTAAAGATACTCACAAGGGATATTTCAGCATTGATAAGAAAACAAAGAGAATTGTAGATTCAACTACTAAAGGGAAGTCAGGGGAAAGCGATGATATAACAGCCTACGATTTGATTTTAAAGAATAAGGAAAGGCTATTAAGCTTTGAAGAACCTACAAGATTTATATTTTCTCACTCAGCATTGAGGGAAGGCTGGGATAATCCTAATGTTTTTCAAATTTGTACCTTAAAGCATAGCGATAGCACTACAACAAAACGACAAGAGGTAGGAAGAGGATTAAGACTCTGTGTTGATAAAAGTGGTGATAGAGTAGACATTAACTATCCAGGAGTGGACAAAAGTAATCTTCATGATATAAACAAACTAACAGTAATAGCAAGCGAAAGCTATAAGAGCTTTGCAGAAGGATTACAGAAAGACATTAAATCTGATTTATATGATAGACCTAGGAAGGCCACTGTAGAGTTTTTCACCGGAAAGAAGCTTTTCTTTGAGGATAAAGAAATTGAAATTACAAAGAAACAAGCTAATGAGATTCATAATTACTTAGTTAGAAATTACTATATAGATGATGATGATAATATAACTTCAAAGTACAGAGAAGATTTACACAATAATACCATAGCAGATTTTCCGGAGGACGGTGAACTTTTACCTATGATTACCGAAGTTCACAAACTTGTTCAAAGTGTATTTGATGAAAGTCTATTAAGAGAAATTATAGAAAATGGACACAAAACAAAAGTATCAGAAAATAAGTTGAATGATAATTTCTATAAAAAAGAGTTCCAAACTCTATGGAATTATATAAATCATAAATACGCTTATACAGTTCACTTTGATAGTGAGGAGCTTATATCAAAAGCTATAGAAAGCATAGACAAAAATATGTATGTTTCAGAACTTCAGTATACATTGTCAAAGTCAGAACAAAAAGATACTTTAAATGTGGATGAGCTAGAAAGTGGACAATCTTTCAAAAATGCTACTACGAAAACTAAAACATTGAAGCATTGTGAGGTAAGCAATGTAAATTACGATCTTATAGGTAAGATTGCAGAGGGAACTGTGCTTACAAGAAGAACAGTTGTAAAAATTTTAAAAGGTATTAGGCAAGATAGATTTACTATGTTTGCATACAATCCTGAGGAATTTATAACCAAGGTAACTAAATTAATCAAAGAGCAAAAGGCTACCATGATAGTTGATCATATAACTTACAATCAAATAGAAGGTGGCTATGAAAGTGATATATTTACAGCTGAAAATAAAGGCAAGGAATTTTCTAAAGCTTTCTTAGCTCAAAAACATATTCAGGATTATGTCTTTACAGATGGTACTGCAGAGAAAAGTGTTGAGAGAAGATTCGCAGAAGACCTTGATGGAGCTGATGAAGTATGTGTATATGCAAAGCTTCCAAAAACTTTTCACATCCCAACTCCAGTGGGAAACTATTCGCCAGACTGGGCCATCGCATTTAATGAAGGCACTGTAAAGCACATTTATTTCATAGCAGAAACCAAAGGAACCATGGAAACTATGAACATCAGAAAAATAGAAGAAGCTAAAATATCATGTGCCGAAAAACTCTTCAATGAGCTGTCTACCAGCCATGTTAAGTATCATAAGGTCGATAGCTATAAAGAACTTTTAAATGTCATGGGGAAGATGTAGTGGAAATATATGAATTAGGTAATATCTATAAAAAGGAGATTAGTGTATGAAAATTTTTCGCAAAGTGAGCTAGAACAAGTAGAAAGTGCATTGGATTTAATGGAACATAAGGTTAATATAGGCTATAAAAATTCAATTATACAAAATACATTGCCAGGAGAATTGGTTTCTAATAAAGATGAATATGATTTTTTTGTTAAGTCAGTTAATGATTTTAATAAAATAAAATATGATCTAACCCAAAATAGACCAGATCTATTAACAAATGATCAGTGGAATGAGATTACTTGTTTATGTCTTTCATTTATTGAAGATGCAAGAAAAATGGGAGGAGTTGCTAGGAATTTTGAAATTACGGTGAATTACGTTTTAAACGAGATTTTTCAAAAGAAGAGAATGGAATTAGGATGTACAGAACCTCCTAAATTTATAAGTAATAGTGTAAATTTTAATAAACGAAAGAAAAAAATACCTATACTATTTGGTATAGGTTCTATTTTGAATATTATGATGATTCCACTATTCTTTTACAATTTTTATATAGCAATTATTTTTGGAGTAGTTGGGTATACAATTTCAAAAATAAGTGGATGTAGCTTTGATGATATTAAGAAATAACTAATATATTAAAAAGTTCTTATTGTATTAAATAGAGTGACTATAATATTATAAGAAAAATACTGATTAGATTATTGAAAGGTAGGTAAAGATATATGAAAAAAAATATGAATATTATTGTGATTTTAAGTTTTTGTTTAATTATCAGTGGATGTAACAAAAAGGTTGAAAACAAAAATTCTGAAACATCTGAATCTAGTACAGTTGTTTCAGAATCATCTAAAAAAGAAAATGTAAATAAAATTCCAGAAGATTTTTATGAAGCAACTATATCTATTAACAACAGTATTGTTGAAGCAAATTCTGCACCTAAAGCAGCCCAAGCATCAGAAAATAGAATTGCTAAGCCAATAATGCCTGATTCATCATCAATTCCAGTACAAGAAATTAGAACAATTTTATCATCGTTAACAATTGAACCGGGTTCAAAATATGCTGTTGTATGTAAGACAATTCCAAAAGAAATTGAAAATGACCATCTTTGGATACAATCTAGTGATGAGACAGTTATTAAAGTTAGTGGTAGACAATTAAAGGCTGTTGGGCAAGGAACAGCTAGAATAACAATTACTGCAACTAGTGGAGCAAGTACAAGTATTAATATAACTGTGAACAAATAGTAAAAGCAACTTAAAGGTGGGGGAAAGTAGAATGAAAGTACCAATAAGATTTAAGTATTGTTATAATTGTTAATATACGTATTGTTATGAAAAGCAATCAATAATTGATAAATACTACACAAAAGTAATATATAGAAGGGAGAATTATCATATATGAAAGCCAGTGAAACTAGTTTGCAAAAGCTAATGAATGGAGCAACTCAATTTAGAATTCCAATATATCAGCGTACATATAGCTGGACAATTAAACAATGTAGCCAGTTATGGCGAGATATTATTACTATAGCTAATTCAAAGGATGAAGATAAAGTGCATTTCATTGGATCTATTGTATATATAGATTTAGGTGTACCTAAAGGTAAACCAGAGCAACTATTGGTTATAGATGGACAACAAAGATTAACAACCTTATCTTTACTTTTATGTGCAATGGCAAGATATATAGATGAAAATAACTTGGATGATGTGTTGAAGTCAAGTAAAGTAAGAAATTATTTTTTAATTAATAGTGATGAATCAAAAGAAGATAAATATAAGCTAATTTTAACTGAGCAGGATAAAGACAGTTATATAAGGCTTTTAGAAGGAACAGAAGAAACTTTAGTTGATACATCTGAAAGAATTCTAGAAAACTTTAATTATTTTAAAAAGCTTATAGTAGAAGAAGGACAAGATATCCAAAAGATATATGATGGAATAAATCGGCTTATGCTAGTGGCTGTAGCATTAGATAAAACTCAAGATAATCCACAGCTTATTTTTGAAAGCATGAACTCAACAGGAAAAGATTTAACACAGGCAGATTTGATTAGAAATTATCTTCTTATGGGTTTATCTGAAGATGAACAAAATAGGCTTTATACAACTTATTGGAGACCAATGGAACAGAAATTTGGACAACAAGGATATGTTGATTTTTTTGATTGGTTTATGAGAGATTTTTTGACTAGTCAGAATACAAATGGACGTATATGTAAAATTGGTGAGGTATATGAAGCTTTTAAAAAATATAACAATACTTATAATAGTAATGAGCAATCATTAAAGAAAATATATACTTATGCTAATTATTACACTGCTATAAATTTGAATAAAGAAAAAGATGAGGATTTAAAAAGATTATGGGATGAAATAAAGATCCTTGATGTAGGGGTATGTTACCCATTCTTGATGAGAGTATATGATGATTATTATAATAATGAGATATCAAAGAATGATTTTATAACTATTATAAAAGTTACTATAAGTTATATAGTAAGACGTGTAATTTGTGAAATACCAACAAATTCATTAAATAAAACTTTTTCTACTTTCTATGGCAAAATAAATCATAATAATTATGTTAAGAGTATATTATCTGAATATGTTATAAAAGATTCTTATAGAGTATTTCCAACTGACGATGACATTAAAGAAAAACTTAAGACAAAGGATATTTATCATTTAAGAATTAAAAATTATATACTAGAGTCTTTAGAAAATCAAAATCATAAGGAACCTATAAGCATCACAGGAAGTGGATTTACTGTGGAACATATAATGCCTCAGAATTCTAATTTAAACAGTGAATGGAGGAAAATGCTTGGGGACAACTGGAAAGAGGTTCAGAGAATTTATCTTCATACTATTGGAAATCTGACATTAACAGGGTATAACAGTGAAATGAGTGATAGATCTTTCAATGATAAATTAAATCATGATAAAGGATTAAAAAACAGCCACATAAAGCTTAATCATGATATAGCCGACCTGTGCAAATGGGATGGATTTGAAATACTAAAACGTACAGAGAATTTAGCACAACAAGTTATTTCTATATGGAAATATCCATCTATTTCTCAAAGTGATATTAACGAGTATATGGCCAAAGATAAGGTAGAACAAGTATATACATCTATAGAGCATTATCCAGTAATGGATGAAAAGATATATGAAATTTACTTTGATATTGATAAGAAAATATTAAATTTGGATTCAGGAATAGAGAAAAAATATAATCAACAGTATATTGCATATAAGATTGAAAATAGTTTTGCAAATATTCGAATATCAAAATCACAACTTACTATTGGTTTGAATATACCATTTGATATAATTAAAGACGATATGGGTGAATGCAGTGATACAACAAATGTGGGTAATTTTGCCAATGTACCCGTGTTATTCAAACTAGATGAGAAGAATAAGATAGATTACGCTATGAAGTTAATAGAACAGGCATTAAAATATCAAGCCAATTAAAAATTAAATAACGGATTTCTTTGGCACAGAATAAGAGAAACTCAGAAGTGTTCAAGGCTAGATCCTTATTATCTAAAGGCTTAGGCATTTATTTTTTAAGAGGAAAAATGATTTCGTATAATTGAAGAATATAGGGATGATTTTTATAGATCAAGTTATCGCAAAATTAATTTTGGCAAATATTTTTATCCTTTGAGCTCATCACAGATAATGTGTATTAGATTCTTTTAGCTACTTATTAAAGAAGGATATATAAAATTACTACAACAATTGACAAATGATGATTTAAAGAAATATTATGGGTAGAGATTCAATGAAAAGTATCTAAAATATTAAAACTTTAGGAGGGTATTTGTATGAATGATGATGGCATTATATATGAAATTAGTGTTGCAAGCTGCAAAATAGCCCATGAACATTCTATGAATAATAAAGATGAACTAATGCGTAGCAAGGTGTGTAGATGTTTTTTCTGTGAAGAAATTTTTGAACCATCAGAAATTGAGGTTTGGATAGAGGATACATCAGGAACAGCAATGTGCCCTTATTGTTGTGTAGATTCTGTAATAGGTGATAAGTCAGGGTTTCCAATTACTAAAGAATTTTTGCATATGATGTATATGAAATGGTTTTAGAAGGATTTTTACCCTAAAATATGGATATTATTTACATTTGATTTCTGTAAGTTTATACTAAATATAAAGAATAATGTAATAGGGGGTATTGTTATGTGTGAAACAATAATTACATCATTTGACGGGACAAAACTCTTTTTAAATAAGGAAATGGTTGAGAAGCCTAAAGCAGTTTGTGTAATTGTTCATGGACTTTGTGAGCATCAAGGACGGTATGATTATTTAGCTGAGAAGTTTCATAAGGCAGATATAGGTACTTATCGTTTTGACCATCGTGGACACGGACGTTCTGAGGGGGAAAGGACATTCTATAATGACTTTGATGAAATGTTAGACGATGTTAATGTAATAGTAGGCATGGCTATTAGTGAAAATCCGAAGGTTCCAGTACTCCTTTTAGGACATAGCATGGGTGGATTTGCTGTTTCACTTTATGGAGCTAAATATCCTCATAAGGAGTTATCAGGAATAGTTACAAGTGGAGCTCTTACTAAGGATAATGGAAAACTTATATCAAGTGTTCCAAAGGGATTAGATCCACATGAAAAGCTTCCTAACGAACTTGGACAAGGTGTCTGTTCAGTTCCAGAGGTTGTAGAGTGGTATGGAAAGGATCCATACAATACAAAGACTTTTACAACAGGATTATGTTATGCAGTTTGTGATGGCGTTGAATGGTTTGAGAATGAGGTAAAGAACTTTAATTATCCAGTTTTCATGATGCATGGAGAGAATGATGGGCTTGTTGCAGTACAGGATACTTATGATTTCTTTAAATCAGCATCATCAAAAGATCGTGAGATGAAGATATACGGTGGATTATTCCATGAAATATTTAATGAGTATTGTCATGATGAAGTCATTGATGACGCTATAAGATGGATTCTAAATAGAGCATAGCTTTAATTTAACACTAAATTGGGGAGGGAAATTTATGGAATGTTTAGCATGTAAAACGGAGATGAAGTATTTAAAAGAATATAGATTTGATAGTCAGGATAACAACAGGGGATTTTTCAGTACAATCTTTGATATGGAAGAGCATCTTATATTCGATGTTTATATATGTCCTAACTGTAGGAGAGCAGAATTCATATATAAAGGAACCAAGGAATGGCTTGATATGTAAGGTGCTTCAGTGACTATATGATTTTATTATTTGAAATGACTAAATGAAATTCATATATATAATTTGTGAATAATAAAGAAAGAACTTCGCTAAAAATGTTTTAATGTAGTTCTTTTTTGATACCTAATATTTTATGTAGAATTTATAGTGATTATTTGAAAAACTAAGGGTTACATAATTTAACATGGAATAAATGGATAACTTTATGATAAAATACTAAATGAAACAATGTAACAAGCTATAAAACACATAAGGGGATGAAAAGATGAAGAATAATAAGATAATGGCCTTGCTATTAGCAGCAGTTATTGGCGTTTCTATGGTGGGATGTCAAAAGAAAGATGATACATCTTCAGGAAATGGAGTAAATGCACCTGTTGCTGATAGCGGCAAAGAAACAGAAGAAAAGAAAACTGAGATTAAGACGTTAAAAAGTAAAGAAGAGGTAAAAGAATTTTCAAAAGAAACAATTTTGAAGGTAGAAGAGGCATTTAAGAAGAATAATGTGCCTTATATAATTAGTAGTGATTACTTACATCTTTATTATAAAGGTAATTATGAAAAGCTTGGAAAGAAATATGATGTAAAGTTTAGAGTGAAATTTGATTCGTTTTTTCAAGATACAGATGAGAGAAGCATAATATTTGAATATAGAATTCCGCTTTCGGACAATGCTGAAATTTTGAAACTAAACTTGCCAGAACTAAATACAATGATGGATGTTATGAGACTAAATAATGAGATTAAAGACAAGTATTCACAAGAGGAATTACTCAATAGATTAGCAGATGAATTTGAAGGAAAGGCTTCAGGAGATAGAGTGTTTTCATTTTCGAAAAGTAATTTGAAGGATGAAGAAGGATGCACAATATTAGAAGGATTTGTAGTTTTAAATTCTGCAATAGTTGAAGGGAATTTAGTTAAACCAGGGGTAGAATATGAATTTAGCAAATGGGATGATTACTCAAAGTTCCCAGAGAAGGCTAATTTAGAGATTTTCAATAAGATGAAAACTATAGGTCTTATGTCTAATGATGCTGATTTTGACACAAGTAGATTTAAGGATTCCCCTGTAGTAGGATATCCAGGAGCTGTTGAGGAATATAAGAAAGAGAGCTATGTGGCTGGAGCTATATCTCACAGTAATGATGATGAATTTAATATAGAGTACATACTTGAGGGAAGATATGTACCATATGATGAAAATTCTAACAAAATAAAAGACACAAAATATATTGATGCCTTAATAGATACATTGAATAGCAGCGACTTATTTAAAAACAAGTTCAGCAAAGAAGAGCTTATGAACGAAATATATATAAGGTCACAAATAGCTGCTGCTGGTGCAGATGTGTATGCACAAAACATTATTGATGGCGTTGAAAAAATAGAAGTTGCTTTAAATGGTGACAAGACACAAATTGGATTTAAAGTTACCTTCAAAAGTGCTGCTGTAGTAGAAGGACAAAAGAAGAGATAAATTTAAAGTTTAATTATACACCTGAATAATAATGAAATTAAGGCAAAACATAATGTATATCCTTTAAAAAGTGAGGGGTAATAATGGCGAAATTTACATGGAATAAATTATTAAATAGAAATAGATTAAGAGATTATAAAGGCATTAAAAAAATCTGTGGATTTCAGAGATGAGTTTGAGAATGACTATGATAGGATTCTGTTTAGTGCATCTTTCAGACGCCTTCAAGATAAGGCTCAGGTATTTCCGCTAGAAAAATTAGATTTTGTTAGAACAAGGCTTACTCATTCTTTGGAAGTGCCTTCCATAGGAAAGTCCTTTGGCATTAGTATAGGGTGTAAGATTATAAAGAAAACAGAAAATTATGAAGACAAAGTGACAGCTGATATGGTAGAGGATATAGGAAATATACTTGCGTGTGCTGGGCTTATACATGATTTAGGGAATCCACCCTTTGGACACTTTGGAGAAGTTGCCATTAGAGAGTGGTTTGAGGGAGGGCTCTTTGAAAATGAAGATGGGAGTTATACCTTCAGATATGACAAATATGAATTTGTTTTAGATAAGCAAGAAGGTCTAGATTTACTAAATTTTGAGGGTAATGCTCAGGGACTTAGGATACTTACAAAACTTCACTTTGTAATTGACAGACATGGCATGAATCTTACCACTGGTGTTTTAAGCTCCATTATTAAATATCCAATATCATCTTTGGAGCTTGAACGCAGCGGACTTAAAAAGATAGGCTACTACAAATCAGAAGAAAAGACTTTTAGAGAAATCGCAGAGAACACTGATATTAAAGGATGTAGGAATCCTTTTGTATACATTTTAGAAGCAGCAGATGATATAGCCTATCTTTTAGGTGATTTAGAATATGCATTCAATAAAGATATAATATCTCATGATATTTTCAAAAGAAAGTATGAAGAGTTCATCAAAGAAGAAGGCTACGAGGAAAAGACTCTTGAGGAGAGTTTATCCTTTTATTTATCAAAGAACTATGAAATAGCAAAAGAGGAATATGGATATGAAGACCCAGGGGAATATGCTTTAAAGTCCTTTATCATAAAGCTCAATAGGTATTTGAGAGATTCTGTAATAGAAGAGTTCATAGAATCTTATGAAGAGATTATGGATGGGAACTATAAAGGAGACCTTTTGGGTAATTCAAAAGCAAATAACATTTCTCTATTTCTAAGAAGTATATCAAAAGAGTATGTTTACACCAATGAAAGCATAGTGGCAAATGAAATTGTAGGATATAAAATAATTCACAGTCTGCTTAACATATTTGTGCCAGCCACTTTAAATAAAGATGTGAAACCATATAAGGGATATGATGGTAAGCTGTATTCGTTGATTTCCAAAAACTATAGGTTTGTTTGTGAAAATGACATAGATCAGAAAGAATTCAGTGCTGAATATTCTAGACTTCTATTAGTAACTGATTTTATATGCGGTATGACTGATTCCTATGCTGCTTATCTATATCAAGAATTAAATGGAATAAAAGCTTAATATGATACAAAATAAAAATAGCGTACTGTAAAAGATATAAATCATGTTATAGTACGCTATTTTCTATGATTAATTATATATTACTAACTTTGCAGACTACAAATTCTCCATAGGAGCTTACAACTTTATAGTAGCCACATAAAGTTTTATTAAGCTCTTCATCAAAGGTATCAACCATCAAAGGCTGGCCTTGAAGTTTAAAGAGTTTTTCTTTAGTAGCTAGTATAATTATATTATCTTTTCCTATTTCACGTATGACCTCTGGAGTCAGTTGTTGATTACCACGTCCAAATAAAAAGCCTTGTCCCCCCGTAATTGTTACAATAAGCTTAGTTTTTTTGCCTTTAATATATTTTAGAATTTCATTTCTATAAAGGTCGTTTGCAACTAACTTTTTATTATAAATTAAATCAACTCCTATTAATGTGTTTGGAAGAGATAACATATTCATAATTTCACGTGTGGTAGTTCCGGCTCCTACTAGATAATAGGTGTCTTTCTCCATAGTATTTATAACTTCGTGTGCGATGGAGTGTATAGCAGCCGCTTCTGACAAAGGAGTAGAAGATTTTGAGTGCTGCAAACAGGTTCTTTCAAATGGAATTTTTAGATACCCATAAAGCTTTGTATTGATTATCTCTTGACGGTAGAGTTCTTCATCAATATCTAGCACTTCTTCTTCCTTTATATTTGGAATATGACCTAAGATATACTTTCTTGCAAGAATCCCTCCGTTTTTAGGAGTTTTTGCATAGACAGGAGAATGAATCTTTACACCAGCAGGTATGCCCAGAGTAATTGAAGTGTCCCCCACAGCCTCAAAAACATCTCGTGCAGTACCATCACCACCTACAAATATTATAAGGTCAACTTTATCCTTATTTAATGATTTGGCTAGAGAAATAGTGTCATCTTTACTTAGGATGCTTGTATTTTTTTCGTAAAAGCTACAGGAGAAGCCCATTTCCTGTGCTAAATTCCCACCCATTTCTCCAGCATAGGTTTTTATTTCAAATTCATCCTTTATAGAAAGAAGCTCGCTTAAAGCGATTTTTGCTCTCTCATTTGCATGAGGTACTGCACCTCTCTTTACTGCTTCTTCAATCATATTGTCAGTGCCTTTTAAACCAACACTTCCGCCCATGCCTGCAATTGGATTTATAATTAAGCCTATCTTCTTCATATCAACTACCCCTAACTTATAATTTATAAATGTGCAGCATAATTAATTAGCTGCACATCTATTAAATAGGTTTAAAACCTTAGTTATATTTTTTTAAATATACTCTCCAAGTTGTTGCCCACTTATTTGGATCATCCATGTTAGATTCATCAACTTGATGGGTAACACTATTGTGAGGAGCTGTTTTTATTATTTCAGGATTTGTATGAGCTTCATTGAACACATACTTAAGAGTTTCGATATATTCATCTATATCCTTCTTAGATGGTGTTTCAGTTGGCTCTAAAGTCATTGGTTCAGGTAAGTAGAATGGGTGATGGGATGTCCAATAGTGCATTCCAAAGTCCATCATTCTTCTTTGAACATCAAGAGTTCCAATGCCTGTAGCTTTTTCTAGATTTTCTAGAGAGTATCTAGCCTGCTCAATTCTTTGATTGTTTCCATCTTCGTAGTAAGCAGTGACATCATCTAACTCCATAAGTTTCTTGAATAAATAATTATTGTTAAGTACTGCAGTCTTTGCAACTTGATATAAACCATTTGGTCCTAAAGAACGGATCCAGCAGTAAGCTTTTAAAACAACTTCAGAAACTCCATACCATTGTCTTACTTTGCCAACGCCATTTGGATTGTTACATATATCATAGTTTAAGAAATACTTTTCTCCATCAAAATCTATGATTGGAGCTGGAAGGAATTTCACAAGTTCTTCTTTTACTCCTGTAGCACCGCAAGCAGGTCCACCGCAGCCGTGTGGAGTAGAGAAAGTCTTATGAAGATTGAAGAAACACATGTCGAATCCAGCGTCACGAGCTCTTGTAACTCCTAATAATCCATTAGCATTTGCTTGGTCATAACCACAAAGTCCGCCTATAGAATGGATATAATCAACGAATTCTCTAACATTTTCGTTATATACTCCAGTGTCTTCAGGATTAGCAACTATATATCCTGCAGTTTTGTTTGAAGTAGCAGCTTTTAACTGCTCTAAAGTAGGAAGTCCTGTTTTTGGATCTGGTTGAAGATAAATTATCTTAAATCCTTTTACAGCAGGACCTGCTGCATCAGATGGGTGAGAGTAGATAGTTGTGATTATTTCATTTCTATCTTCATCTTTATCTTTAAAATATGAGTGCATTATAGATGCCATAGCCATTATAGCTTGAGATCCGCCACTTGGTTGGAATGTGAAACGGTCCATTCCAGAAATTTCACTCATATATCTATCTGTTTCATAGAAAATTTGAAGCATGCCTTGAACTGTTTCGATATCTTGTAATGGGTGAAGGTCTTCTATATTTTTAGCAAGCTGATCATTAACCTTTGGACTATATTTTACAGTACAAGTACCTTGTCCAATTTCAATATTAACATCTGCTCCTAAAGTTTGTTGAGCAAGTCTTGAATAGTGTCTTAAAACTCTACTTTGAGACATTTCAGGAAGATTAACTTTATTTTTTCTAGCCATAGCTTTAGGTAGTGCAGATAAGCCGTCTCCAACTTCTGCTTCTATAGCCTTGTTTGCAGATGGAACAAGTATGCCTCTTTCTCCTGGTGTACTCAATTCATATATGATAGGCTCATCCCATTTGGCTTGATGAAAATTGACTCTTACCTTTGTTGATCTATCTATTCTTTCCACAGTATCATCCCTTTCTAAAAATTATTTCACAATATCAGAAATCTCTTTGACTAAAGTATCAATATCTTCTTTAGTGTGGATTTCTGTTACGCAGTAAAGAGCACATTGTCCAAGAGTAGGGAAGGTTTCAGATAAGTCTTTACCACCAAATATATTTCTATTTAAAAGTTCTTTATTGATTTCACTTACTGTTTTTCCAGTAGAGGAGAAATCCACTACGAATTCTTTAAAGAATGTGCTATTAAAGCTGTTTACCTTAACATTAGGTATAGAAGAAAGCTTTTTAGCAGCATATTGAGCATTTTGCATTATAGTCTTGCCGATTTCATACATTCCACAAGGTCCCATAGTTGCTAGATAAACTCCAGCTGTAATACCCCATAAAGCGGATTGAGTACCAACATACTCTTTGCCATGCTCTCTGTGATGACCGAAAGAAGTTCTATCGTAAGCTACATCACCAAAGCCGTATTCACCAGGAGTTGTAGTTGGAGCTATACCAAATAATCTTGATGGGAATTCCATTACGAATTTTTCATCATCTTTAGTTGCCATAAATCCAGATTGACCACCGCCGTAATTCATATGGATTCCAAGTGGTTGTAAATCTCCACATACAATGTCAGCACCATAAGATGGTGGAGCAGCTAGTACACCAAGAGATATTGGATCTACACCTACTAAGCTTAAACCGCCAGCTTCATGTACGATTTTTGCAATTTCTTCTCCATTTTCTTCGATTATTCCAAAGTAATTTGGATTTTCAAAATAAACACCAACAGTATCTGAATTAATCTTTGATTTTAAATCATCTAAATCCTATTGACCTTTAGCGTTACATTTAACAGCAACAAACTTAATAACACTTTCGCAGTAATTTTTCATAACACCAAGTTTTTCTTGATCCATTATTTCTGGAACTAAAACAGTGCTGCGGTTTGTAATTCTTTGAGCCATTCTTGCAGTAGTTGCTGCAGCTTGAGCCCAGTCCATAGTTGGTACATTTACAACGTCCATGTCAACAAGTTCAGCAACCATACTTGCATATTCAAACAAAGATTGGAAACGGCCTTCATCATTGTAAGCTTCGCCGCCGTAAGCAGTTAAAAATTCACCTTTGCTGTTTATCTCATCACATATAGCAGGAACATAGTGCTGCCAGCAACCTGCTCCCAAGAAATTTATATTCTTTTTGCAATTTGCATTTTTATCTAATATTTTTTCTACATGTCTTCTTAATTCATATTCAGATTGAAAAGCTTCTGGAAGCTTCATTTCTTCCTTTAATTTTAAAAGTTCTGGAACATTTTTGTGAAGTTCATCTAAAGAACTCATGCCAATTTCATTAAGCATTTCTGCTTCAACTTCTGGAACTGAATTTGGTATGTAAGGATGATTTTTAAATCCTCTCATATTTGTCTCCTCCTTTAATAAAATAAATCATATATTATGCGATACCGCCACCGTCAACAACTAATGCAGCACCTGTTATCCAGCTTGATAAATCACTTGCAAGGAATAATACAGCATTTGCTATGTCTTCAGGCATACCAATTCTTGCAAGAGGTCTTCCTGTACCACAGTCTTTTAAATATTCATCTTGAGATGTACTTTCGTTAACAACTCCAGTTTGAACTCCTTCATCTCTAAGCATAGCAGTATCTGTATCACCAGGGTTTACACTGTTTACACGGATATTTTCATGACCATGGTCTATAGCCATAGCTCTTGTTACATTTACGATTCCACCCTTAACTGCACAGTAGGCAACAGCTTGGTCTCCGCCTTTTAATCCCCAGCCTGAACCAGTATTGATTATGCTTCCACCGCCGTTAGCTGCCATTATAGGAATTATGTGTTTTGAGAAAAGGAATAATCCCTTTAAACCAACATCTAATACGAAATCCCATTCTTTTTCACTTAGTTCAGGCATAGTCTTTCTAACTGTTACACCTGCATTATTGTGAAGAATATCGATATGACCAAATTTTTCGTTTATAGCTTTTACAGTTTCTATGACTTGATTTTCATTTGTTACATCACATTTGAAGAAGGCAGCGTTTCTACCAGCTTGTCTAATTTCCTCAGCAGCAGCTTCCCCAGCATCACTTATATCTACCATAGCTACTGCAGCACCATATGCAGACAATAACTGAGCAACACCTAGACCTATTCCAGAACCAGCCCCTGTAATAACAGCAACTTTACCAGTTAAGTTAAGAATATCTTTTTTGTTTAACATTTTAAATCCCCCTTATAAACTTAACAGAACGATAAATAATAAAGGGGGAAATATTATGGAAACTTATGGTGTGCTAGCGCTTTTGCCAGCAATTGTAGCCATCGCATTATGTTTTGCTACAAAACAAGTACTTATTTCATTATTTGCCGGACTTTTTGCAGGATGTTTAGTTATTAATCACTGGAATCCTATATTTGGGGTTACTTATGCATTGGAGACTATAGTTACTAATATGTCAGAAAATGTGACACTGCTATTATTCACTTTATTTATGGGAGTAGGAATTTCTTTTATCTGGAGACTTGGTGGAAGCTTTGCTTTAGCTGATGCTGCAAAGCGGAAATTCAAAAAGAGACGTTCTATATGTCTTGGAACTTGGGGACTTGGAATGGCAACTTCTATTAACGACTGCTTAGTTGCGGCAGTTGATGGTAACGTATTCAGAGATATATGTAAAGATTACAGAATATCATCTGAAAAATTTTCATATGTACTTGATGCTACAGCAGCACCATCTGCAGCTTTATTCTTATCAGACTGGATTGCTTATCAAATAGGAATGATTGGACAAGGTCTTGATGTGGCTGGAATAACTGAAATTCAACCAGTTGCAGCCTATATTAAAAGTATACCTTTCAACATGTATTCTATATTGACTCTTATTTTTGTAGGGGTACTTATGTATACTGGAAAAGATTATGGTCCTATGCTAAGGGCAGAACTTAGATGCATGAAGACTGGTGAATTCACAAGACCAGATGCAAAGCCAATGTTAGATGTATCATCTGACCTTGGAGAACCTAAAAAGACAAAACCTATGATTAAATCCTTTGTTCTTCCTATTGTACTAACTCTTATAACAATTATTTCAGGAATATTATATACAGGTAGAGCAGGATTTCCAAATGGCATTATGGCAGTTTTGGAAGGCTCCGATGCTCAAACAGCACTTTTGTGGGGATCTTTTGTAATGGCAATTAGTGGTATGGCAATAGCTTTAACTAGTAAGATTATGACCTTTGAAGAAACTATGAATACAGTAGTAGATGGATTTAAGCTTATGTCATTGACTGGCGCTATCTTAGTTATGGCATGGTCATTAGGTGCAATAACTAAGGAAATGGGACTAGCAGCCTTCGTGGTTCAACTTGTTGGAGATAGTATTCCATTTGGAATTTTGCCACCAATAGTATTTGGAATATCTATAATTATAGCTTTTGCTACTGGTACTTCTTGGGGAACTATGGCAATAATGACTCCTCTAGTAATTCCGTTAGCTTACTCTATAACTGGAGATATAAATATTACAGTAGGAATGTGTGGAGCAGTTTTATCTGGAGCTCTTTTTGGAGATCACTCATCTCCGGTATCAGATACAACGGTTATGGCGTCCTTATTCTCAGGAGCTGATCACATAGACCACGTAAAAACTCAGCTTCCTTATGTAGCTACAGTTGGATTTGTAATAGCTATATTGTACACTATATTTGGATTTACAGGTATCAGTCCATTTGTACTTCTCCCAATAGGAGTAGTCATGGAAATAGTATTGATGCATCTACTTCACAAATATTATTTGAAGAAATACAATATAGATGAAAATTATGCTTTGTCTATGACAGCAGATCATAAATAAAACTTAATTTATTAATAAGCGGGCCTTTAAATTTTATATAAAAAAGAACTTCGGAACTTATCATAGTTTTCACCGGAGTTCTTTTTATTTATAAGTTATATTATCTGGTATATAATGGAGATGAGTATTTTTATATATGGAGAGGTAATTATGAATTTAAAGCACAATAAATCCTTAGACATAAGGTATTCTATGATACATGGATTATACTGGATGACCTATTGTACTATGATGGGTTATGCGTCTGTATTCTTATTGCATAAAGGATTTAATAATTCTTTGATAGGTGTGATTTTGGCAGTTTCAAATATTATTGCCACTATAGCACAGCCAGCTTTAGCTACTTATGTAGATAGGACAAACAAAATATCTTTAAAAAATTTAATAGCAATAATTGTTTCAGGGGTAATAGGATTTTCTATTTCAGTAAACTTTCTAAAATCCCCGTCCATAATTCTTATAGCAGTAATTATAATAGTTTTTACATTGACTATGTCTCTTCAGCCATTAATAAATTCTTTGTCTTTCGAATTTGAAAGTCATGGTTATGAAGTGAATTTTGGACTTGCTAGGGGAATAGGGTCTGTTTCTTACGCAGTGATTTCGTTGATTTTAGGGTATATAGTAGAAAAGTATAATCCTGATATATTGCCAATATTTTATGTGGTACTTACAAGTGGGCTCGTTATATTAATTTACACCTTTTCTCTTCCTAAAGGAGCTAAAAGTCAATTGGTACATGAAAGACATTATTCGAGAAAAGGAAGCAATATAAATATCATTGGATTCTGTAAAAAGTATAAAAAATTTATGGTTTTTCTTTTGGGAGTTATATGTATTTTCTTAGATCATACAATAATCAATAATTTCTTCATTCAAATTATGACTAACGTAGGTGGAAACAGCAAAGATATGGGGAATGCCATATTCCTAGCGGCTGTATTAGAACTTCCAACCATGTCTTTATTCTTCAAGATAAAGGAAAAGATAAGTTGTAGAAAGCTCCTTGTGATTTCCTCTGCTGCTTTTACTATAAAGCATATAATAACTTATTTTGCATCATCAGTAGCTATGATATATGTGGCTCAAGTTGTTCAAGTTGCAGGCTATGCACTATTTATTCCTGCCTCAGTATACTATGTAAGCAGGCTTATAGATAAAAGTGATATGGTTAAGGGACAAGCATTAGTTACTGGAGCTATAACGGTGAGTGGAGTTTTTGCAAGTTTATCTGGAGGAATACTTATTGATACATTAGGGGTGAGCTCTATGCTTTTAATTGGAGCCATAGTATCGGTAATTGGAACAATATTGATTTTCTTTACAATTGAAGAGTTTAACTAAGCAAAAGAGGAGTCTCGTGAAAGAGGCTCCTTTAAACATCATAAATATTTGGATTTGTATACTCAGCACTACCAAAGGCCAAGATAAATAAAAAGATTAAATCTAAAAATATAAGCCCTAGAGTAAAGCCTATACCCTTTCCAAAAGCTTTAGCTAGATTATACCAAATTATTATTGCCAGAATAAATGAAACATAAGGAATAAAACTTAATATAACCAGCCAAGGATTTAAGCCACATATTTTTAAAAGTATTACAGTATCATATATGGGAATTATAGCTTTCCAGCCATCTTCGCCTGCTTTCTCGAAGATTTTCCACATGGGTAGGATGCTTATTAAGAAAATAAGAGCAGTCCACACTGAATACACTGATAATTCTGCTAGTTTTGGAAAAAAAGAATTAAAATTGAAGGTTAAAAGTAAAAAAGATGAATTCATAAAAACACCCCCTTATAATATATAACTACGCAATATTATGCTAAAAAGTTACATAATTAGGTTCTGTTAAGTAGTTATGAAAAACTAGCTTAATATTTTATAGAATTGCACGTTCTTTGAGAATTTAATAAGTTTGGATGATTTTCTGTATGGCAAACAAGCCTAGCAGAAAATAAGATTTTGTGGGCTTATCAAGGATATTAAGTTTAAAAATTAAGCAGAAATAAACCAAGAGGCTTTGTACTTGAAATCCGTTTTAAGTCCAGCCACTTCGGCTGGAGTGAGGTGAAAAGCTAGGACAAATCTTGTTTCAGAGTCAATAGCAAGCCACAGGTAGTATCGTTGACTACCAATAAATACCACGGTTTCATCTGCGTGCCAGTCATCAGATTCAAGGTTTAGATTTTGTTTAAGGACATCAGACTTAAGCTTGAAAAAAGGTGCAAATTTGTTGGTCCAACTGGCTATAGTAACATGAGATACCTTAATTCCTTGGGAAAGAAAAAGAAACTGAGATATCATCTTGTAGATGAATTGTTTAGAAAATACAGTGTAAGAGCTGTAAGAATGGTATTTAAGGAGAATCTCATTCCTTTCATGGAAATAGATCCTATTAGTTTGTCCATAGAAGTATCTTCAATGTTCATGTTGTGGTACTGAACTAAAATTTTTGATTAGCCTGCATGTCATATCCAAACTTACTTAATTCACTGGAATGACAGCGAGGACATTTTATATTAGCTTTGTTCATTGTTCTTCTCTCCTTTCTGTGGGGGATATTTAGTATTGAGCAAACTTATTATATTTCCAAGGGTTGAGAAGTGCAATGTTCATATAACTTAACAGAACGAGAGAAGATAAAGGGGGCAAAGAAATGAATGAGGGAAATAAAAAAATTTTAAAAGAATTCAAGGACCATGTGGGAAAGATGGAGCTTCTTGGTGGGACTATGGCACTTTTAGATTGGGATTCTAGGGTGTATATGCCAGCCAAAGGAGTTGAAAGAAGAGGTGACGCTTTAGGATATTTAGCTGGTGAGTATCATAAAATGAGCACTTCGGAAAAGGTAAAAGAATTTGTGGAAGCTTTTGAAGGGGAAAAAGATTTAGATGAAGTGACATCTGCCATGTTAAGAGATGTAAAAAAGCAGTATGAAAGATCTCTTAAGATTCCAGCACAGTTTGAAGAAGAGTATTCTATATTATGCACTAAATCAAGTTCTGCATGGAGAAAGGCTAAAGCATCTGGGGATTTTGAAGTTTTTAGACCATATCTAGAAAAGATTGCTCATATGAAGTTTAAGTGTCTAGATTTTTTAGGCTGTGATAAAAATAAATATGATACTCTTTTAGATGATTTTGAGGGTGGAATGACTGTAGAGAAACTAGACGTGCTTTTTGGAGAACTTAAAGAAGGAATAGTTGATCTTTTAGATAGAATAAAGAATAGTGATGTAGAGATAAATGATGATATATTAAAAGTACATGTTTCAAAAGAAACTCAAGTTAAACTATGCAATTTTATATTAGAAAACATGGGTTTTGATTTTGAGGCTGGAAGAATGGATGAAACTGAGCATCCTTTCACTACTAGTTTTTGTAATAAAGATGTGAGAATAACAAATCATTATTATGAAAATGACTTTACAAATGCTTTATTTTCTGCAATACATGAGGGTGGACACGCTATTTATGAGCAAGATATACCAGATTCTCTAGAAAATACAGGAGTAAACTCTGCAGCATCATTAGGAATTCACGAGTCCCAATCAAGATTTTATGAGAATATAATTGGAAGAAGTTATGAATTTTGGACATACTTCTATAAGGAAATCCAAAATGAGATTCCAGAGTTTAAAAGTATAGATTTAGATGATTTTTATAAGGTAATAAATAAGGTTAAGCCTTCAGTTATAAGAACCACATCTGATGAGCTTACTTACAGTCTTCATGTAATCATAAGATATGAAATAGAGAAAGATTTGATAGCTGGAAAGATTAAAGTTAAAGACCTTCCAGAGATTTGGAATAATAAATATAAGGAATACTTAGGTGTAGAACCTAAAAATAATTCAGAGGGAGTCCTTCAAGATACTCACTGGGCAGATGGAACAATAGGATATTTTCCAAGCTATGCTTTAGGCAATCTTTATGGAGCTCAGTTTCTAAACAAAATGCTTCAAGATATTCCAGATGTATATGAAGATGTATCAAAAGGAGATCTGACACAAGTTCATCAGTGGCTTAAGGAAAATGTTCATAAATATGGAGCTATTTACACCCCAGTAGAACTCATAAAGAAAGTTACAGGTGAAGAACTAACTGCTAAGTATTTCTTGCAGTATTTGAATGGAAAATATAGTAAAATCTATAATCTGTAAATTTTTATAAAAATCTAAACAATAAAGCCAGACAATAGAACTACTCCACATAAGCTAGATAATAGTGAGGAGCTCTATATGACTGGCTTTTTTTGTAAAAGCATAATATAAACTACTACTTACTACAATCTAATATTGTAGTGTGTAATGAAAAATCAAACTCCTTTCATATTTTAATATCTCCTGCAATAGAATAGTACTATGAAGGGGGAGATATTATGGCAAAATACATTGCTGAACCATTTAAAATAAAGATGATAGAACCAATGAAGATGACTACAAGAGAAGAGAGGGAGCAGTATTTAAAAGAGGCTAATTATAATTTGTTTTCTTTGAAGAGCGATTATGTTTATATCGACTGTTTAACTGACAGTGGCACGGGAGCTATGAGTGACTCTCAATGGGCTGGAATTATGAAGGGTGATGAGAGCTATGCAGGGGCTAGGTCTTATTACAAGCTTATGGACGCTGTTAAGGATATATTTGGATATAACTATGCACAGCCAGTACACCAAGGTAGAGCAGCAGAGAAAGTTTTATTTCCATGCTTATTAAAAGAGGGACAGTATTCATTATCAAATATGCACTTTGATACAACCCGTGGACATGTAACTTTATGTAAGGCTATTCCGAAAGATATAGTAGTGAAAGAAGCAACAGACACTGAGAACTTTGCACCTTTCAAAGGAAATATGGATGTTGAAAGAATGGAAGCTTTTATAAATGAGGTGGGATGTGACAAGGTTGGAGTTATAATAATGACAATAACCAATAACAGTGCTGGTGGACAGCCTGTATCTATGGAAAATATAAAGGAAACAAGTGTAATAGCAAAAAAATATAACATACCATTTGTCATTGATGCAGCTAGATTTGCGGAAAATGCATACTTCATAAAAACTAGAGAAGTTGGATATGAAGATAAATCTATAAAAGACATAACTAGAGAAGCTTTTTCTTATGCTGATGCCTTCACTATGTCTGCAAAGAAGGACGCTATAGTAAATATGGGCGGACTTATAGGAATTAAAGATAATGAAAATTTATATAATGCAGTTAAAGGCTTTACAGTGCCTTTTGAAGGTTTTGTAACTTATGGAGGACTTTCTGGAAGAGACTTGGAAGCTCTTGCAATAGGATTATATGAAGGAATAGATTATGATTTTTTAAGATATAGAATAGGTCAGGTACAGTATTTAGGCGAATTATTAAAAGAAGGCGGAGTACCATTCCAATATCCAACAGGAGGACATGCTGTTTTTATAGATGCCAAAAAGCTTCTACCACATATACCTTATTATGAATTCCCAGCTCAGGCATTAGCTTGCGAATTATATCTTGAAGCTGGCATAAGAGGCTGTGATATTGGATCATACATGCTTGACCCAGTTGATGGAGTACAGCCTGAATCCGAGATGGAATTTACTAGACTATGCATTCCTAGAAGAGTTTACACAAAGGCGCATTTAGATATAATTGCAGAGGCTCTTATAAATATAAAGGAAAATGCATCAAAAATAAAAGGTTATGAGATAGTGTGGCAGCCAGAGGTTTTAAGACACTTTACTGCAAAGCTTAAACCTATAGAATAAAATTAAAAGATTATTTTTAAGCCTCAGAAATCATAAGGTTTCTGAGGCTTAGTTTTTAAATTATTATTGTAAGTCTAGAGGGCAGTAATTATCCTTTAGACATTCTATGAGTTTTGAAACTCTTTCATCTTTTATGCTGTACACCGTATTTAATCCATTTTTATTGGATTCTACAATTTTGTGAGCTTTTAATATGGATAGATGCTGTGATAAAGCTGATTGGGTTAAATGGTTTAATTTTTTATTGAGCTCAGTAACATTCATGGGCTCCTTAATTAGATAGCAGACTATCAATAATCTATTTTCGTTTGATAAAACTTTAAGCAATTCTCCTACTTCTTTAGCTTCTCTTAACATTTTACTCTCCTATTATTACAAAGTTAATTTTAATTTTTAAATCATAGTATTATTATAACACCAAAACCTATAAATCTTTTCTAAAAGAAAAATATTCCACATAATATAAAATATTTTATTTAAAAATGATTTATAAATAATATTGACTATATTACATTACTATATTATAATATTCTTATATAGTAATAATAAACGAAATTTATTTTTGAGTCAATATAGAAAAATAGAGAGAGATTTAATAGGGAGGCTAAAAAATATGAGTAAAAAAGTTGTTATAGTTGGTTGCGTTGCAGGTGGAGCTTCTACGGCAGCAAGACTTAGGAGAATTGATGAAGATTGTGATATAGTCATGTTTGAAAAGGAGAATATATATCTTTCGCAAACTGTGGACTTCCATATTATATAGGTGAGACTATAAAGGAAAGAGATAATTTGATTGTGCAGACCGTTGAGGCTATGGAAAAGAAATTCAATATTAAACTAAAGTGGCTGTAACTTTAGATGCCTGTGGTCTTCAATGTCCGGGGCCAATAAGAAGGGTGTTTGAAGAGATGCAGAAATTAAATATTGGAGATATTTTAGGGATTAGAGCTACTGATCTTGGATTTTCTAAAGATATAGTATCTTGGTGCAAAAATACGGGAAATACCATGTTAAAAAGTGAATTTGATAAAGATAAAAAGGCTTTTGTTGCATATATAGCAAAAGGAAAGGTAGGGTGTCCTGTTTCATATGGAAATACTAATGATTCTGCAGTTACACTAGACAATAAGAATGGATCAACAATGGTAGTATTCAGCGGAGACTTAGATAAAGCTATAGCATCATTTATCATAGCTACAGGTTCTGCATCAATGGGGAAAGAAGTAACCATGTTCTTTACATTCTGGGGACTAAATATCTTAAAGAAAAAGAATAAGCCAAAGGTATCAAAAGGAGCTCTTGAAAAGATGTTTGGCTTCATGCTTCCAAAGGACCCTAGCAGTCTTCCATTATCCAAAATGAATATGGCAGGTATGGGACCTAAGATGATTAAATACATCATGAAGAAAAATAACGTAGATACTTTAGAAACATTAATAGATAATGCCCTTAAGATGAATGTAAAAATTGTTGCCTGTGCTATGTCTATGGACCTAATGGGAATCAAGAGAGAAGAATTAATAGATGGAATAGAAGTTGCAGGAGTTGCCTCTTATTTAGGAGCAACAGAGGAGTCTGGACTTAACCTATTCATTTAAGAATACTTTATAAAAGAGAAAAATAGACTTACCATTTTAAAATTAAATGGCAGGTCTATTTTTTATTCTTATAGAAATCTTTACAACAAAATTCTCGTATCCTTTGACAGAAAGTTCATCTAAGATAGCATCTTCAAAGAAGACATCATCAAGAATAAGTCCTTCTTTTTTAGCATAGCCAAGAATTTTTTTATATGTATCTTGAACTTCAAAAAAGCCTTTTGTATGATAAGCAGTGAGATAAACTCCAGCTTTTTTTGTGTATAAACTATCCATGGGGATTTTATGCTTTGAAACTTTAGTATAGAAGTAGCTGTAAGAAGCATAGGCTTCATTTTTCACATTTTCTAAGCTGAGCATATCACCTACAGAATATGGGGGAAGTAATTTGTTTTTAGTACAATTTTTTATGTGATTAGTAAAGGAAATAGCTAGGCTTCTATCTCCAGTCAGAGGGACAGCTTTTGTAGCAAGAAGAAATTCTTCAGGATAATTTTCTATAAAGATTTTTTCAGAATCTACTTGAAAAAATGATTCTGTAATCTGAAGTTTTTGAGATATAAGTTTTTTTAAAGTAACTAAATGATTGATTTTATCATCTATCAGTTTCTGTTGATTTTTAAGTAAAGTAACCAGGTTTTTAGGACCTCTTGTATCTAAATAGGATTTGATTTCTTTAAGAGGCATTCCAAGTTCTTGCAATGCCGAGATTACGTAAAAAGGTTCTGTTTGAAACACAGAATAATACCTGTATCCATTGTCATCTTTTATTTCAGGAGAAAACACACCGATATCATCATAATGAAATAATGTGTGTTTTGTCACTCCAACAATTTTTGCAAATTCTCCAGTAGAAAGATAGTTCTGCGAAGTTTTTTTCATAAAATCAAGCTCCTCTTAACTATAGTGTAACTCTATACCATATCATAACCTATGTTCATTAAGAAGTAAATTAAATCCTGTTGACAACAAATCTGTATTTGAGTATATTATAGATAATAATGATAGATTTCAAAATGAAAGAGGTATGTTTGTGAGTGTCTAGTATCTAAAATAGGTAATTTAATATTAATTCTCAAAGATAGGGTCTTTGTACCTTTTATTTGTTGTGGAATTAATTAATACTATTGAGGATACAAGTCCACGAATTTACTTTAGGGCAGTGATTTTACTGCCTCTATTAAATGTTAAATTTAAGCTGTGGAGTTGTCTACAGCTTTTTTATTGTGCAAAAAATGAAATCTATCTAGGTTTCGTGGCTTGTAATGTAATAAGAAAGGATTTTAAAGATGAAAGAGATAACATTAGAAAAATTACATTACTATGAATTGAAGGAAATGGTGAAGACCTATTGTGTAAGCGGTCTTGGAAAGGCTTTGATTGATAAACTTCAGCCTAGTGAAAATATTAAGGTGGTGGAAAAAAGGCTTAATGAAACCTCAGAAGGAAGAAGGCTCATGGATGCCTCGTATCATATGCCCTTAGAAGGAATATTCAATGTGACACCTGTCGTTGAAAAAGTAGATAAAGGTTTATCTCTTGAGCCTGGGGAGCTTAATATGATGTCTGATTTTTTAAGGGGATGTAGAAAAGTGAAAACCTTCATAAAAGACAAGGAAGGATATGCCCCTACTTTGAGTTCTTATGGAGAGAATATATGGGATCTAAGCTACATCGAAGAGGAGATAAATCTCTCTATTAAAGGAAATATGGTGGATTCCAATGCTAGCAAAGAATTAAAAAAGATAAGAAGACATATTGATATATGCGAAGGGAAGATAAGAGAAAGGCTTGAGAAGTTTCTTAGAAACGGAGAAAACAAGGAATATATACAGGAATTTTTCATAAGTCAGAGAAATGGCAAGTTTACAATTCCTATTAAAGCAGCTTACAAAAATCAGGTGCCAGGCAGCATCGTTGAAACCTCATCTAAAGGAACTACGGTCTTTATGGAGCCTAATGTGATATCAAAATACACTGGAGAGCTAGCAATATTAAAGGCAGAAGAAAGTGTTGAGGAATATAGAATACTAGCAACTCTTACAGAAATGCTTTATGAAAGAATAAGAGATATAAAGATGAATATAGAGGTCATATCAGAATATGACATGATTTGGGCAAAAGCTAAATATAGCAATGCTATAAATGGAATAAAACCAAAACTCAATGAGAGAGGATATATAAAGATAGTAAAGGGAAGATATCCTTTAATCAAAAATGGAGTACCTTTAGATTTTGAAATAGGGAAAGATTACAGAAGTCTTATAATAACTGGACCTAATGCTGGAGGAAAAACCATAGTTTTAAAAACTGTAGGAATGATGACTCTTGCAGCTCAGTCAGGATTTCATATAGAAGCACAAGAAGGAACGGAGCTTTCTATATTTAGCAATGTATTTGTAGATATAGGTGACGATCAAAGCATCGAGAATTCATTAAGCACATTTTCCTCTCATGTAAAGAATCTAGCTTCTATAATAAAAGAAAGCACAAAATCAACCTTGCTTTTATTTGATGAAATAGGCAGCGGTACAGAGCCTAATGAAGGTACTGCTTTAGCTATCGCTATCTTAGAGGAGATGTATAAAAAGGGATGTATAACTGTTGCCACTACTCACTATGGAGAAATAAAGAATTTTTCAAGGGAGCATCCAGACTTTGAGAATGCTGCAATGGAATTTAAAAAGGACACTTTAGAGCCTTTATATAAGCTCCATATAGGAAAAACTGGAGACAGCAATGCTCTATATATTTCTAAAAAGATGGGTATTCCTGATTCTATAATAGACAGAACTAGAAAATATATAGAAGATAAAAGTTACAACTATGATTTAGTAAAGGATAGCAAAATCATAAAAGAAACAGTAGAGATAAAAAAAGAAAATGAATACGAATATAAAGTAGGGGATAGAATCATACTTCTAGAAAGTAATGAAGATGCCATAGTATATAGGGAAAAGGATAAGCTTAACAATATAATGCTTTTACATCATGGAAAGTTTATAGAGGTTAATGTGAGGAGAATTAAACTAGATGTAAAAGCTGAAGATCTTTACCCTGAAGACTATGATATGAATCAGCTATTTACAACCTACAAAGAGAGAAAGCTTAACCATGACATAGAGAGAGGATCGAAAAAAGCTCTAAAAAAGCTTCTAAAGTCAAAATAATAACTCTAAATAATCAAAAGGCACTAGGAAAATTTTTTCTTAGTGCCTTTAATTGCGATGAAAACCACTGGCTATGCCAGTGGATAAAAAGGCTTTAGATCTGAAGAAAAAAAGAACTCCTATGATAGAATGAAAGCGACTGACAATCGCAAAACAAAGAAATCATGGGAGGTGTCGCATGGTAAACGACATAGACAGATTAACACATTCAAATTTGATAGATTTGCAAATTTAAAATATAAATATGGAAATAGGCATTTTTGGTGCAGGGGATATTATGTTGATACGGTAGGAAGAAATAAAACTGCAATAGCAAAATATATACAAAACCAGTTAGAAGAAGATCAAATAGCGGAGCAGATAAGTATGAAAGAATACATTGAGCCGTTTACGGGACAGCCGGCAAAAGGTAGCAAATAAAAGAGCCATCCGATGAGGATGGCCGCTGTAATAGTTTTGCGATTGGTGGTTTTTCAGAGCGAGAGGAGCGCTGCCAGTACCATGCCCTTATAGGGCTTAATCAAGCCACCAGCTTAGCTGGTGGTACATGACTAATAATGTGTTTTAGATGTTTCTAATCCATTTTCAATAAGATTTTTATTGTAGGAGTTAAGGTGTGTGTAGACTTCTTGTTTAAATGGATTACATCTGTATTTTTTAAGTTGTGCAATTTCGTAAAAAAGAATTGCTAAGTTAGCTAAAAGTGCTGCTAAGCTAAGAACGAGCATTGCTGTTGGATTGTGAGAGGACTTTACAGCATAGATTGAGGTATCAGCAAAAGAAGGAAATGTAAGGGTAAACATAGCATATAAAGCAAGAGTTTGTGCACGATGCTGAAGCCAGATTCCTTTTTTTATAGTGAATTCTGCTATAGTACAAGCAGCTATTATTAAAAATCCTGCGTAAAAAGATCTATCTGAAATACAGTTGTAGCAATATGATATGTTCCATAGGTCATAAGCTATAATCCAAAACCACAATTGATCTGCCCACACCATATCTTTTGTTCTAGTTTTTGAAACTCGTACACATGTCCAACCTGTTATAGTGATTATATTTATTAAACCTGCTAAACCATTTATTATATTCCAAGGGCCACCTAAAAGGTAAAGCCCATTCTCTATTACTCCTGATTTTGAGAAACACTCAAAATCGCGATAAACGGCTTCCAAAATATTAACTGACAATATTATAGCAGGGAACATTTTCATAAATTTATTTTGATCTAATCCTTTAATAAATCTCAATGCCATAAATCCTATAACACCAGCAAGAGCAGAATAAGTTTTCACCCATGCGAACCAATAACCTGACGTTGTTCCGCTTCCAGCAGATTTAGGCCATACATATACAGTTAGCGCTATAGGTAAAATTATATAAATAGCAATAGATAGCCATTTGCTTCGACGAGTTATTTCATTTGCTATAATAAGCAAAGTCAATACTATAAGAGCCATTACCATAGTTTGAAGTGGTATCTTCTCAAAGAAAAACATATTATACCTCCTTTAATTAAAGCAACACAGAAGCAACAATTAAAGTTATATTAATTATCATAAATAATAGCTGAACATTATTTTTTTGTGTAGTTTCAACGAAAACAGTAAACTTCTGATTTTTTAAAGATTTTTCCCATATCTGCTTTTTTGCGATTTGTATGAACCCGGCTATGGTAAGAGAATTAGCTCTAAAGATAAGCCATAGACCTGGATTCATAGTTATCAAAACTCCTATTATAGGAGAAGCTAGAACACCAATGTGGTATTTTGCTATGGAAGGGCTAAATTCATTAGTTACAAAAAACCAGTTCCATATGGTATAAGCAATCCACCAAAGAACAGTTCCTAAAGAAGTTGGAAGATTTGCATCATAATATTTGCCAAACCAAGTCCCGTTCATGGCTAATATAGAAACCGTAAGCAAAAGTCCTGTTACTACATTAAAATATTTTTTTCTCTTCAAATCTGTGAGCGTAGCTTCCATAATATTAATGGCTAGAAAAATTAAGACTATTTTAACGTACAACTGGCCATTTAAAAATCCTAATGCAGCAAATACGATTAAAGCACGCATTAAAACTAAAGTTGAAAGTTTAAGTTTTTCAAAGAATACTGTTTTTAGTTTTAATAAAACTATTATTGGTATTACAACATTAATAGGAATATTAGCCCAAATTGGATTATATGATGTCAACATTGTTAGAATGGTAAATAATGCAGTTAGCAAAACTAGAAGTAGGTTTTGATTAATTGATTTTTTTCCCAAATCAGTTATTTGCATGATAACCTCCCCAATATAAATATTAATCTGCACATTTTGAAATCTTCAATAGATGTTTATATTTGAATGCTCAAATCAGATAGTGGGTATGCTTTACAAGAATGAATATATCCGAATTTTTCATCAGCATGACGAAGTAATACTCCTCTAGGCATGAATACCTTTCCTGAAACTAGCTGCACACGGCACAAACTGCATTCACCGCTGCGGCAGCATACATTAACCCTAATTCCACTTCGTTCAAGTGATGTAAGCAATGATTCACCACTTAAAGCAGGTATTTTTTGTTTGCCATTTACTGTGATTAAAAATTTTTCTTTGCCAGTTAATTCATTAGGCCATCCAGGTTCATTTTGGATATCTTGACGTGCTCCAAACATTTCACGACGAATCATGCTGTCTTTTATATCTAGACTTTTTAAAGCTTTGACTACAAAATCATTCATTATTTGAGGTCCACATATATAATAAGTTTTATCATTTAAGTCACCAACAAGCTTTTTAATACAATTAGCATCTACAAATCCTTTAAGCCCTGCATATTCTTCTGGAGCCTCTGAGAGAACTATATAAAAATTAAAGTTTTTGTGTCTTGTAGCCATATTCGTTAGTTCATCTTTGAAAAGCACAGCGTCCTCATTACGACACCCATATATAAGGATGATTTCCCTATCAATACCTGACTCTAAAATCTCACGAAGCATACTTAAAAAAGGAGTTATACCACTTCCACCAGCTATAAACACATTTTTCTTACTATGAAAAACTGGATTAAATATAAATGTACCAGAAGGACTTGTAGATATAAATTCATCTCCAACCTTCACTTTATCTAAGAAGTAATCTGATACGAATCCATTTGCTATTCTTGCTACAGTTATTTCATAATAGCCACGTTGATGGCAAGAGGAACAGATGCTGTAAGGTCTGCTTGTTCTAACACCATCAATTTCAATAAATATATTTAAATATTGACCACCTTGGAACACTGGCAATATACCATTTACTGATACAAAGCGAAAAGTTTTAGCATTATCATTAACTTCAATTATTTCAGATACTATGAGCTTTAAGTTCTTAGGATGAAATTTGTTTACAATAGCTTCAATCCGGCCTTTTTCAAGTCTATAATCATGACCATTTTTTCTAAGAATATTAATTTCTTGCAAAGTTTCTTTTCCATGAGGCATGGAACTAATAATCATTTCTTTTAAATCCGCCATTATTTTGCCTCCTTTTTAAGAATTTTTTCGGCTATGGTGTTTCCATATAGGTAGTTAGGTCCAAAGCCACAGATATTTACCCATCCATTAGAAAAAGTAAGGTTATGGATTTTGTCTTCTCGTGGGAAAAAGAATACACTTGATTTTACATCTTGCTCGAATCCATAAATTGCACCTTCAGGATGATTTAGATATCGCATATGTGTTAATGGAGTAGCTATTTCAATTTCTTCAATGTGAGAACGAAAGCCTGGATATTTTTTTTCTAAACGATCTA
This sequence comes from Clostridium sp., assembly GCA_022773025.1. Lineage (GTDB taxonomy): Bacteria > Bacillota > Clostridia > Clostridiales > Clostridiaceae > Clostridium_X. The sequence continues at coordinate 55,388 of JALEZF010000006.1, forward strand.
CAATTATATTACCGGCTTTATATTTAGTTTCATAATATTCATCAGGAGATAACTCCATCCAAGGTTTACCGTATTTTAAAGTACCAGCTGTTATTACGCTTGTACCAAGTGGAGATATTTTAGGATCATCTACCGAATAGCATGTGTTGATTAGAGGATCTATATCAGGTAATAACTTATAGGCATTTTGAAAAGTTTCATTACAATCTAAATTTTCGTAAGTCAAATTAAAACTATCAGTGAATCCAATTTCTTCAGGGGAACAGTCTAGACCTATAAAGCATGTCAACGCTGATATTCCTACAGTATAGCTGCTTAAATATTCTTTTGCATCGTATGGAATTTCTTCTTTTTTTATAAGCTTGAAATAAGTTTCAATTGGAGAAATGCCAGACACTACAGTATCACATGTGTATTTATTGTCATTTTCATCAATTACTCCATAAGCTTTTTTGTCTTTTACCAAAATTTCTTTAGCTCCACAATTATATTTTATGGTTCCATTATTTTTACGAATTACGTCTGCTAAGGCTTGAGAAATTACTTGAGATCCTCCACGGAGATAATAAGGTTTGTCTTCAAGATATATGTTTGTACAACGTGCTAAAATTGAAAATGGAAATCTGTTAGGCGGCATTCCCATGAAGCACCAATAGGCATTTAAGCATAATTGGAGTTCTTTGCTTTTAAAAAACTCATCCATAACTTCTTGAGTACTACAAAGTGCGTATTTTGCCAGTGTGGGAAACTTCTTTTTAAAAAAGTTTTTTATTAGGAATTTCTTTAGATTACTAGGGTCACCATTGGAATTTGCTTGCATAGCCATAAAATCTTCTGATTCTTTACTGAATTTATAGACTGTGTCAAAATATTTTAAGATACTATCGGCTTCATTAGGAAATTGTTTGATTAAAACTTTTTCAGTGTCTTTACGATTGGCAGGGAGAGATAGATCAAAGCCGTCAGGTAAGTTAATTTTATATAGAGATTCGATTGGGATCCATTCAATTTTGTCTTCAATACCATATTCTTTAAAGAGATTTCTTAAAGGACCAGGTTTATCTATGGTTCCCATAGAACTTAATTGATGCAGTGCAACTTCGAATTCGAAGCGACCACGACGAAAACTAGTGCCACAACCACCGGGTATATTGTGCTTTTCAAGAACAAGAACTTTCTTTTTATTGATAGCCAGCTTGGTAGCAGTTGATAATCCACCATTACCGGCTCCAATAATAATTACGTCGTAATGCATAGGATACCTCCTTAAAATTATAATATTTACATTTAAATGGGAATGGTGTAAAATGAAATTCACCGAATGTGATTCTACTAAAATATTAACATTAAATTAATAAAAAGTAAATAATTTCAATGCGACAGAAAAATGCATATAACTATAAAAAGTTCGAATTATCTGAAAATTATATGGGGGAATTATTATGAAAGAGTTAACCGCCAGACAGAGACAAGCTATTAATACAAAACTTAAAATAACAGAAAAAGCAATGGAGTTATTCACAAAAAATGGGTTTGAATCAGTAAAGATAAAAGATATTTGTGAAAGTGCGAATATTTCAGTGGGTGCATTTTATCACTATTTTGATTCAAAAGAAAATATAATAGTTAATGCATATAAGGAGATAGATATAATTGTAGAAGAAGAACTATCGGAAATAGAGTATACTACTCAAACAGATAGGATATTAAAATTATTTGAAAAAGCTAATGGTATAATAGAAAATTTGGGATTCAAGTTTATTGCTGATTCTTATAGACATATAATAACAGCAGATAATAAATATACGTTATCAATAGAACGTTATCCTTATATTATCATTCGTGAAGCATTTAATGAGGGAAGAAAAACAGGAGAATTTTCATCAGAATGCGACCCATATGAAGCTGCCATGATTTCTATGCGTATTGGAAGAGGAATGGTTTTTGATTGGTGTCTTAACGATGGCAAGTATTCTTTAGTAGATGAAAGTAGAAAAGCTATACTTATGTATTTGAAGAACTATAATAATGGTTAGTGAAAATAAAATCTATTGATAGCCGTTTATTCCTTAAGTATATTATAGATAAAAGATAGATTTCAGATGAAAGAGGTATGTTTGTGAGTGTTTAGTATCTAAAATAGGTAATTTAATATTAATTCTAAAAGACAAGGTGGAGATACCTTTTGTTTCTTGTGGAATTAATTAATAATATTGAGGATACAAGTCCACGAATTTACTTTAAGGTCAGGCTCATTATGACTGGCTGTATTAAACATTGAATTTAAGCTATGGAGGTTTGAAGTGAACCCCTTTTGTTAGACAAAACAAATGTCTAATGAAAGGGGTTATTTCTATGTCTAGAAAAAGAAATCTATTAGGATTTTGTGGATTGTAATGTAATCGAGAAAGGATTTTAAATATGAAAAAGATAACATTAGAAAAATTACATTACTATGAATTGAAAGAAATGCTGAAAAGCTATTGTGTAAGAGGCCTTGGAAAAGCCTTGCTTGATAAGCTACAGCCCAGTGAAAATATAAAGGTAGTTGAAAAAAGGCTTAATGAAACTTCTTAAATCAAATTAATATATCTACCATGACTAATTAAAGTATGCACTAAGATAAATTTCTTAGTGCCCTTAATAAATTATTAATGATTACCACAGTAATTAAATGTTAAAATGTATATAAATACAATTTGGAAAATTGTGAAAATAAAAATTGGGTTGAGAATTAAGATTTTATAAAAGGGGGTATAAACATGTTTGACTTTCCAAAAGACTTATATTGTGATGTAAGAATCGAAAGGGTGTTTAAGACTAATATAGCTTATTTTAAGGGGGAATTGGAACAGAATAATGAAGAAAACTACTGTGGTGCTTTTATAAGAGTTTTTGATGGAGATAGGTGGTACTACTCATCAATATCTGATGAAAAGAATATTCAACGAGAGATTAATAAGCTTTCCTTAATGGCTAAGAAAAATACTCATATATATGAAAATCCTATAGTACAGAAATTTAGTGTAAATAGAGCTGAAGTTATAAGATATGAAGGTGAATCAGTTAAAAATGTACCTAATGACAGAAAAGACAATTATCTAAAAAAATATTTTGACACTATAGAACAATATAAAGAAGTATCTTCCTGGGGAGCTAAGTATATAGACAGATATGTGATAAGAGAATTTTATTCAAGTAAAGGTGCCAGCGTAAAGTATGACAACAACGTTTTTGGTGTAGCTGTAAGGCTAACTTTAACTTATGAAAAAGAAGTGTTCAATCATGGCTGGCAGAAATCTTTAAAGTCCTTTGAAGATTTAGAGGAAAATAAAGAAGAACTGAAAGATGCTATAGAAGAAGGAATTAATTTTGTAAAGAATGCAAAGCCTATAGAACCAGGAGAGTATACTGCAGTTTTAGCGCCAATAGTTGCAGGAGTATTTGCCCATGAAAGTTTTGGACATAAGAGCGAAGCTGATTTTATGGTGGGTGATGAAGGAATGAAGGCAGAATGGCAGATTGGAAAACAGGTAGGAAGTAGCATACTTTCAATTGTGGATTATGGAAATATTGAAGGCTCAGGATATACTCCTTTTGATGACGAAGGTAATAAGTGCACAAAGACTTATCTAATAAAAGAGGGCAAGCTTGCGGGAAGATTACATGATTCTTCAACTGCAGCTATTTTAGAAGATGAAGTCACTGGAAATGGACGTGCTATTAATTTTCAATTTGAACCTATACCAAGAATGACAAATACCTATATTGAAAAAGGGGACAAGACTTTTGAAGAACTTGTTGGAGAAATAAAGGATGGAATATATATAAAAGATATAAACCATGGCTCAGGAATGTCCACGTTTACTTTAGCGCCTAGTATATCTTATAGAATAAGAGATGGAAAATTGGCAGAGCCATTAAAAATAGCCGTTGCCACTGGAACTGTATTTGAAACTTTGAATCTTATAGATGGTTTAAGCGATGAAATAGAACTTTTTGCTTTTCTAACAGGAGGATGTGGAAAAATGGAACAATGGCCGTTGCCAGTAGGTTTTGGTGGTCCTTATGTTAGAGTTAAAAAGTTATTTGTTCAGTAGGGAGGGAAAGGTTATGAATAAGGAATTAATAAGGATAAATGACAAAGAAACAGCAGTACAAATTTCTAATAATTCCATAAAGGCTATTAGAAACAAGGATATAGTTAAAGTGGGAGCAAGAGTATATAGTAATGGACTTATAGGTGTTTATGGACAGTATGGTGATGATAAAATAGATGATATTTTCGGTAAAGCAGAAAGCAACCTTAAACTAAACATAAAATACCCTTGTGAAGTGTCTAAAGGTATCACCATAAATATAAAAGATGAAATTGTAAAGATAGATGATACAATCCTTAATAAAGTGGAGGATTTTGTAGAGGAACTGGGTGCATTAGTAAAAGAACTTGGTTTCGTTGCCAGTGGCACTATAAGTATTTCAGAGGAAGAAGTGAAAATCACTAATGATTATGATTTAAACTGTGTAATGAGTAAAAAAGGTTTAATCATAATGGTAATCTTAAAGGAAATAGGAACTGCAAATATTTTTGATACTGGATATCTTTTGAATGCCAAGGAATTTGATAAAGACCTGATGCTTAAAGAAATAAGTGATATATGCAGAGCTCATAAAAATTTTGTGGATGTGCCAGTAAACGAAGAGGGAAAGGTAAGATGTATCTTCACCGAGGATTCAGATATCTTGAAATTCTTTATAAATGAACTTAGAGGAGAAAAGATAGGAACGAAATCTTCATTTTTTAATAATAAATTTGGTGAAAAGCTCTTTGATGAAAAATTCACTCTTTATTTAGAAAATAATGTAGATGAAGGAGGAGTACCTTTTGATTATGAAGGCACATTAATAAAGGGCAAAGAAGAGGCTCTTGTAGAAAATGGTGTGCTCCAAATGGGATATGCTGATAAGAGAACAGCTGAGAAATATGGTTTAAAAAATACTGGAAGTGGTTTTGGAGATTTTAATGGAGTTCCAGAACTCATGGCTCCAAACTTAACTTTAAAAAGAGGAGAGAAGACACTAGTAGACCTATTAGATGGAAAACCATCAATATTAGTGGTAGAATGCGGTGGTGGAGATTTTACAAGCGATGGGGGATATGGAACACCAATTCAAGTGGCATATGTTTTTGATGGAAAGAATTTTATAGGAAGAATCCCAGAGATATCAGTTAAGTCTAACATATATGATATGTATGGAAAGGACTTTATAGGTGTACCAAAGGATAATTTAAATCCTGTATCTTTATCTAAACTTGCAGTGATTGATATGAAAGTAAATTAAAATAGATAGAGTGAAATTAAGTGGCTGCATCAAAACGATTTTACAAATCGGTGTTGATACAGTCCTTCTTTGTCTTTTGTTTATTTTAATGCAAATATTACATGTTTTGTTATTTTAGGACACAATAAGGAAAAGGTACACTCACATCTTCCTTGTTGTGTATATTTTTAATATTTTTCTCCAAGATTCTTCTGTAGTTTTTCTAAGAAGGGGATGAATGTAAGCTGGTTTGAACGTTCACTTGAAATATCATAGCCTACTATATACTCGCCTTCAACTCCTATCTGTACGTTATCTCCTGGTTTTAGCTGTCCATTCTTATAAATTGTAATGGGAAAGTTTTAATTTAGGTGATGCAAAATGTACTATTTTAGCACCTAATGGAAACGATTATAAAGATGCCAATGATTATTCTATAGTATTAAAAGTGGAATTTGGAAGCAATTCATTTTTGTTTACTGGAGATGCTGAGGCTGTTTCAGAGATGGAGATGGTTAACAAAAGTATAAATTTAAAAGCTGATTTATTAAAAGTAGGACATCATGGTTCAAAATCATCTACTTGCGCTAACTTTTTATCATCAGTAAATCCTAAATATGGAGTCATAAGTGTAGGTGAAGGAAATAGTTATGGACATCCTGCACAAGGAACTATGGATAGACTTAAGGGATTAGGAGTTAAAGTATTTAGAACTGATGAAAATGGAACTATAGTAGCAATTAGTAATGGAAGTGAAATAAGTTTTAACACTAGTCCAGGAAGTTATAATGGAGCAAAAGAAATCACGGAAAGTTCAGGGAATACCGCCTCAAATAGCAGTTCGAATTCTTCTAATCAAGGTTCAGGAAGTACATCAGGAACTTCAAATGCATCAAAACCAAGTGGTGGCAGTTCTTCTAGTGGAAGTAGTGGTACAACCACAAATGAACCAGCAACAGGAAGTAGAACAGTATATTGGTATCAGGAGGAAAATCTTATCATTATTCTAAGAGTTGTCCAACTTTATCGAGAAGTAAAAATATTTTAGAAGGACCTGCAAATAAATGTCCTAAGACAGATCCATGTGACAAGTGTGTTAAATAATTTATGTTTAATATATAAAGGAGATAACTTTTCAATAATATCTTATTTTTACCTTAACACATTGAGGATAATTAAGAATACATATATACTTATTAAATAAGGTAGGAAAAGAATGAGCTTAATGGATTGAATAAAATCGCAAGTTCATGGTAAGAATTTGTTATTGAAAAAGACCTTATGAAAATACAAAGAAAATAGGATAGGATTTTAGAAAGGATTGAGGTAATGATTCCATATATAGTTACAGGCATTTCTGTAGTTATAATATCAATATTTATATATATAAATCTTAAAATAACTCCAAAGCAGAGGACTATAACAAAAGCTATTGCTAGTTTAAGCTTTTTAGCAGTAGGAATAACTTCTTTCATTTATGGAACAGGGGATAAAACTTATGGATATATGCTTCTTTTGGGACTTATCTTGGGAGTTTTAGGAGATATAGGATTAGGATTAAAAAGAGTTTTCAAGAAGACAGCACATATATGCTTTATACTAGGAACTATAGCCTTTCTTTTAGGACATGTTGCTTATATAAGTTTATTTGTGATGATGGCTCCTATAACTTTAGGAGACGTACTTATGGCAGCAGCTCTTGCCTTAGGGTTTATAGTTGTAGGAAATAAGGCTCATATAAATTATAGGTACATGAGGCCCATAGCATATATGTATATGGCAACCATCGCTTTTATGGTGATTAAAGCAGTATCATTATTACCACTGTTAGGAATGACAACCTCTAATATAATGGTAGCTTTAGGGGCAGTGCTTTTTGTTATTTCAGATATGATATTAGCATTTCTTTATTTTGGTGGTAAAAAGCAGACTTATTTAAAAACAATAAATTTAATAACTTACTATGGTGGACAACTGCTCATAGCTTTAAGTATATTATATAAAATATAAAGATGGAACCTGCCTAGGAAATTTAGGCAGGTTTTTCTATTAAACGGTAAGTGATGCTCGCTTTAAAGATACTGAAATTATCTTAAATAAGGCTAGTCCAGCAAATAAATTAATAAAAGTAGCTGGTATTACTGTAGTTGCAAATAGTAGTCCAAAAGAACCAGGAAGACCTGCTATTATGCTGGCACAATATAAAAAGGTGACACCACTTACTAAAGTTCCTATTGGAAGTATTATCATAGCTTCCATAAGACGTTGAGACTTTAAGTCTTTAGATTTTATAAATTTAAGAATATCAATTAAAAGAAGTATTATATATACTATATTCACTGTTATGACCTTATCTAAAAAATTAGGAAGCTGACCACCTGGAAATTTTGTTGTCATGGCAGTAAAGATTCCGGTTGCAATTCCAGAAATAAATTTAATTTTTAGATTTACATAGGGTTTAGCTTCATCTGAAAGCTAAAAGCTGTCATAACGCAAAAAATCCGTCCTATGATAAAACATAGGACGGATGAAAATTCCACGTTGCTACCTAAATTGTGCTTCAATAAAAAAAGCACCTCTCAATTTCAAGTACTGACATACTCTATCCCCTGTAAGGCTGGGCTTGCCATAACTGCTACTCTCTAAAAATAGATTTCGTTTTATTCCTTCAAGGTCCATTCACTAAATTTCTTCTTGCTAGGATCTCACCACCCCTAAGCTCTCTTTGTTGAAGATGAATTTAACTACTCTTCCTTGTTATAGCGGATTAGCAATATTTAAATGTATGTTTTATATAATATCAGATAAGTTTAAATTTTTCAATATATTTTTTTGAGTTTAGTTTTAAGTAATAAAGGGTTTAAAATTTGCGCTTAACTGGGTATAATTTTAAATAGGGCAATGGTTGTGGATATTTTAAAGGTAAAGAATGGTGAAAAGATGAATGATAAAATTATTACTACATTAAATAATATATTTGATAGATATTGCTCTGCTTATATGAAAGTTAAAGGAGAGAGATGCTTAGAAAGTGGGCAGGTTAAAAACATAAGAGCAGGAGTAAAAGGTCATAACCTTGCTATAGTTGGAAAGGTGCAGTTTGATAGCCTTCCAAGGGAATCTAGCACATTTATTGATATAAATCTTCATGAAAAGCTTATAAATCATACAAAGTGCAGCTGTAATGATTATAGGGCAAATGCAGGATTTAATGATAAATATATATGCAAACATATAGCAGCTACATTTTCTAAATATGTTAATGCTGTGGAAGCAAAGAACGGCAAGGTAGCTGCAAGAAAAGAAGATGATGCAGGAGAGTGGTTACTTCAATACATCACTGGAGAGATAGATAAAGCACGAGAAATAGTGAGCTTAGAGGTTTATATAAACCTTGTAGAGGACCAGGAAGAACCTTTTTATGATGTGACCTTCAAGATTGGAACAGAAAAGATGTATGTTCTAAAGAGCATTGAGGACTTTATAAGGTTCAAAAATTTAAAGAAACCTCTAGAATATGGAAAAGAGTTTACTTATGATCCATCTATACATTATTTTTCAAAAGAAGACAGACACATAGTTGATTTTATAGAAGAATATTGGGACATCACTAGAGTTATTAACAACTTTCCTGTAGGAGAAGAAGGTGAAAGATTACTTGGTTTATCTAAAATGTTTAGAGGTAAATCCCTAATTGTAGTGGATTCAGCCTTCAAAAGATTTTTAAGGACTTTAGGTAAAAAAAACTTCTATTTGAAGCTTAATGATGAGGATTACAAAATGATTAGGGTGTCAGAAGGAGAAGTGCCATTTAAGGTTGATCTCATTGAAGATGAAGAAGGAAATGTTATTCTTAAGAGTCATGATGATATCCCTATATGTCTTACTACAGCTGGAGATGTAATTTTATATAAAGATGTAGTCTATATACCTCCTAAGAGCCAAAGGATTGGATTGAAGCCTCTTCTATCAGCTTTTGTAGAAGATGATAATATAATATTTAAAAAAGACAGGGCTAACGAAGTCATAAATAGGCTTGTTCCAGTTATAAAGGATGTATGCGAAAAAGTATATATAGGAGAAGAAATAGAGAGCAGGATAGAGAAAAAGGAAGCTTCTCTTGAGATTTACTTCGACAGAGACCAAAAACATGTGTGGAGTAAGGTTGTAGTGAATTATGGGGATACTTCCTTTGAGCTTGCCAAGGGATATAGTGGAAAGAAGCTAATACTTAGAGATTTGAAAAAAGAAAATGAGATAGTGAATATGCTTGAGAATTTCAAGTTCTTAAAGCATAAGGATAGATTCCTATTTAGAGGACGTGAAGAGGAATTATATGATTTTTTAGATTCGGATATACAAAGTTTTAGCAAGGTTGGAGAGGTTTATTATTCAGATAGATTTAAAGAACAAAAAATCTATAAGGCTCCCGTAATCAAGGGAGAGATAAGGGAAAAATCAAATTATCTAGAGTTTTCTTTTGATATGGAAGAAGTAGATAATAATGAAATACTAAAGATATTGCAGGCCTTTCAAGATAATAGGAGATACTACAAGCTTAAGAACAATAGTTTTATTGACCTTCAAAGTGATGACGTTCAAGCATTTTTAAAGCTATTAGATGATGTAAATATTGAAGAAACTTTCAGCGAAGATGAAGGGGAAAATGTCATAAAGATATCAAAAAATAGAGCTGTTTATCTAAAAGAGAGCTTGGAAAATGAAAGCTTTAAATATATACATGGAAAAGATATACTAGATGATATTTCAAACAAACTTATGACTCTCTCAAATGTAGATTATGAAGTTCCTGAAAGCATAAATGCCACTTTAAGGGGATATCAGATAACTGGTTTTAGATGGCTTAAGACTCTGAGTCATTATGGCTTTGGTGGAATACTGGCGGATGAAATGGGACTTGGAAAAACAATTCAAACCATAACCTTTTTAATGTCAGAAAGAGAAAAGAAAACTCTTATAGTTACACCAACTTCCCTTATATACAATTGGGAAAAGGAATTTAAGAAGTTTGCCCCATCTATGAAGATTTTGATACTTCACGGTCTAAAAGAAGAGCGAGTAGAACTTATGAAATCCATCCAGGACTATGATGTTATACTTACAACCTATGGAATCCTTAGAAATGATTTTGAAGAATATAAAAAATTAAACTTCAATTACTGCATAATCGACGAAGGACAAAATATAAAAAATCCGCTTTCTCAAAATAGTGAAGCTGTGAAGGAGATAAATGCTGAAGTAAAATTTGCCCTTACAGGTACGCCACTAGAAAACAATTTATTAGAGCTTTGGTCAATCTTTGATTTTATAATGCCAGGATACCTTTATAGCAATGGAGTTTTTCAAAAGAAATTTATGGGAAAAACAAGAGAAGGGGAAATGGATGATTTAAGAAGGCTTATAAAACCATTTATTCTTAGAAGATTAAAGAAAGACGTTATGAAGGAACTACCAGACAAGATAGAAAAGAAATTCTATGTGGAGATGACTGATGAGCAAAAGAAAGTTTATACTACCTACGTTAAAGAAATAAGAAGGCTAATGAAGGAAAAAGACTTCGGAGGAAACAAGATAACTATCTTTTCTTACTTAACTAAGCTTAGAGAGCTGTGTTTAGATCCTTCAGTGCTTGTAAATGGATATGAGGGTGGAAGTGGAAAGATGAATGTATCTCTTGATATTATAAAGGAAAATATAAAAGAAGATAGAAAAGTTCTTTTATTTTCCCAGTTTACATCAGTACTGAAGAACATAGGAAAGATGCTATCTAAAAATGGAATCCAATATTATTATCTTGATGGTTCTACAAAGCCAGAAGAAAGAATAGAATTAGTAAACAAATTTAATACGGGAACAGATAAAAAGGTATTTTTGATATCATTAAAGGCAGGAGGCACAGGACTAAATCTTACTAGTGCAAATGTTGTTGTACATTTTGACCCTTGGTGGAATCCGGCGGTAGAAGACCAAGCTACAGATAGAGCCCATAGATTTGGTCAAAAAAATGTGGTACAGGTGATAAAACTTATAGCAGAGGGTTCGGTAGAGGATAAGATAATCACTCTTCAAGAGGATAAAAAAGAGCTTATAAATAAAGTCATAACGGGAGACTTCAAAGAAGGAGGTTTCTTAAAGGGACTTTCAAAAGAAGATATAGAAGAATTATTTTCATAATAACAGAGGCAGACATTTAAATTTTGAAGTACACTCCAGATGTTAGATGTATTTTTGTCTAACATTTGGCTTCAGTTCATTTTTAGAATGTCTGCCTTTTTATACAGGTGTATAGTAATAAATAGAAAAAACTTGAAAGATATATTAAAGGAGGAGGTCCTATGAAAAGAAAGCTAACAGATTTAAAGAATATAGTTGATGAAAATCTACAGGACTTAGATCTTTCGGATGAAAGAAAGAAAAATTTGTGCGCTAATTCAAATAGAAGTAGAAAAAAGAAATCAAAAATTAAATTTTTATCCCTAGCAGCAGTTTTTTTATGTGTAGTCATTGTGACTTCTCTTCTAATGTTTAGAAATAGTAATGGTGTAGCTTATGGGAAAGATTTAATGCGAGATGTAGATTCTAGAAAAATAGAAACAAGTGAGCTTCAAGATGATTTTATAAAATCAACAGGTAAATTCTCTGTAGATTTATTTAAACATGGAGCTCAAGAAGAAAATGCATTATTATCACCTATATCTTTATATCTGGCTCTAGGTATGACGGCTAATGGAGCTGAGGGAGTAACGTTAAAGGAATTTGAAAAGGTATTGGGATTCTACGGCCTTAATCTAGAAGATATAAATAGCAATTCCTATAGCCTTTTAAAAGAACTTCTGTCCGCAAAAGAGTCAAAAATGAATATAGCAAATTCCATATGGTTTAGAGAAGAAATAGCATCAAATATAAAGAAAGACTTTCTTCAAGCAAATAGTGACTACTATGGTGCAGGGGCTTACAAGGAGAATTTTAATTCTAAAGATGCTAAAAAAGATATAAATGCATGGGTGAACAAGAAAACTAATGGAGCCATAGAAAAAGCTATAGAAAATATAGAACCTAACACCTTAATGTATCTTATAAACGCTGTTTATTATGAGGGGGAATGGATGAGTCCTTATAATAAAAACGATGTGAAAAAGGGAACCTTCAATTTAGATGATGGTTCTACTGTAGAAGCTAAATTTATGAAATCTACTGAATATGGATATCTAGAAGATGAAAAAGTTCAAGGCTTTAAAAAGTCATATAAGGATGGAAAGTACAGCTTTGTAGCCTTACTACCAAAGGAAGGGATTTCTCTCAATGATTATATAACTTCCTTAAGAGAAGAGGAATTTTTTAAATTATTAAAAAATAAAAAAGATGTTTTAGTAGAGGCATCCATACCAAAGTTTGAAGTTGAATATTCAAAGGATTTAAAGGATACCCTTAAAGTTTTAGGACTAAATCAATGTTTTGGAGGAGAAGCTGATCTTTCTAAAATGTTTAATGATGGCTCTAAAAGTGCATATATAAGTGATGTTTTTCAAAAAACTCATATAGAGGTTAATGAAAAAGGAACTAAAGCGGGAGCAGTTACAGTGATAGAGATTCAGGAAAAGAGCGCTCCAATGGGAGACGAGGTCAAAACTATTGTTTTAGATAAACCATTTCTATATGCCATAATAGAAAATGATACAAATCTTCCTATTTTCATAGGGAGATTGGATAATCCTATGAAATAAAACAAAGGCTCCATTAAAATCGTGAGATTTAAGGAGCCTTTTCTTCTGATGTTAAAATATCTAGCTGTGATAGGTTAAATGTATGTTAAATTCGTCAATCTTTAGCATTCTTCTGTTTACATAGCAATAATTTGGGTATACTATTATTTTACAAATAAGAATACATATTCAGGAGGATAACCGCTATGAGGGGGTTAATTAATTTTTTAAAAGGTATTGCTGTAGGTATAGCAACTCTAGTTCCAGGTGTTAGTGGTGGTACTATGTCTATAATTCTTGGAATTTACGATAATCTTATACATGCTGTAAGTTCATTCTTTCAAGATTGGAAGAAAAACTTGTTGTTTTTAGGAGAAGTGGCTTTAGGCGGACTTTTAGGTATGGCTTGTTTTAGTAGCTTATTGGAAGGAGCTCTTATAAGGTATCCATTTGTGATGAAGTTTTTCTTTATGGGAGTTATTTTTGGAGGACTTCCTGTACTTTACAAAAAGGCACAAAGTTCAAAGGATAATGGAAATGGAATATTATACTTTGTTGTAGGAGCAGTTTTGGTTTTGGCCATGTCATCACAACCAACGGCCGTTACAACTTTAGCTACATCAACAGGGATTTTAAGCATTATATTTCTATTTATAGCTGGGATTATAATTGCAGTTGCCCTTATACTTCCAGGCATAAGTGGGTCATTTATGCTCCTTGCTTTAGGACTTTATGATGTTACTTTAAATGCCATAAATACTTTTAATGTACCTTTTTTGATTCCACTGGCTTTAGGAGTTTTTGCAGGTACTATTGCAACTACAAAAACTATAGAAAAATTACTTCAAAAACATCCTAAAAAGACATATATGCTTATCTTAGGTTTTATCCTAGGATCTTTAGTGGAAGTATATCCTGGAATACCAGAGTATGGAGAAGTAGCTGCATCAATAGTAGCGGCCATCATAGGATTTATACTTATATTTTGGATGTCAAGGAAAGAACTAAAAAGTGAAGCTTAAAATTCGTGAATAGAAAATGAATAAAATTTGTTAAATCCACTGATATTATAGTCAGTGGATTTTTTTATGTTCATAGTTCTTTAAAATAAAATAATTATTTTCATAAAAATATACTTGAAGAAAATTATTTTATATGATAATATAAAAATGTACTCGGAAATGGTTTTCAAAACGCAATTATAAAAGAAAAATATTTTAATTAATCGCAAGGGGGATTAGAAATGTTTAAAAACCTTCAAAAAATCGGTAAAGCATTTATGCTTCCAATAGCAATTTTACCAGCAGCAGGTTTACTTTTAGGAATTGGAGGAGCTTTTTCAAATCCAAACACTATACAAGCTTATCCATTCTTAAATGTATTTTGGTTACAAGCAATATTCAAAATAATGAACGCAGCTGGAAATGTAATATTCAGCAACTTAGCACTTATAATGTGTATAGGACTTGCTGTTGGACTAGCTAAGAAAGACAAAGGAACTGCAGCTTTAGCAGCAGGTGTAGCTTTCTTAGTAATGAATGGTTCCATTGCAGCAATGATAGAAGTATTTAATCCAGCTGTAAAATCAATAGATACTGGTGTTGTTGGATCTATCGTTATAGGAACATTAGTAACATACCTTCATAATAAGTATCACAACATTCAGCTTCCAGCAGTTTTAGGATTCTTCGGTGGTTCAAGATTTGTACCAATAGTTTCATCCTTTGCAGCTATTATAGTTGGTGGAATATTCTTTTTAATATGGCCAACATTCCAAGGATGGCTTACTACAGCAGGTACAGCAATAGCAGGACTTGGACCAATAGGAACTTTCCTATATGGATTCTTATTAAGACTTACAGGAGCAGTAGGACTTCACCACATGATTTACCCATTATTCTGGTATACAGAGCTTGGTGGAGCAGCAGTAGTAGCAGGACAATCAGTAGTTGGAGCACAAAATATATTCTTTGCTCAGCTTGCTGATCCAAATCATGTAGGATTATTTACAGAAGGAACTAGATTCTTTGCAGGACGTTTTGCAACAATGATGTTTGGACTTCCAGCAGCTTGTTTAGCAATGTATCATTGTGTACCAAAGGCAAAGAGAAAGCTTGTAGGAGGATTATTCCTAGGAGCAGCACTTACATCTTTCATCACAGGTATAACTGAGCCAATAGAGTTCATGTTCTTATTCGTAGCACCATGGTTATATGTAGTGCATGCTTTATTTGATGGTTTATCATTCTTAGTAGCTGACTTATTAAGCATAAGAATAGGAAACACATTCTCAGGTGGAGCAATAGACTTTACATTGTTCGGAGTGCTTCAAGGAAATGACAAAACTAATTGGGTTATGGTTCTTATAGTTGGAGCAATATGGGCAGCTTTATACTACTTCACATTTAGATTCTTAATAACTAAATTTAACGTTAAGACTCCAGGACGTGAAGATGAGGGTGAAGAAGTTACAGTTGTAACTAAAGATTCTTTAAAAGAAACAGCAGCAGAAGTTTTAGAAGCATTAGGCGGAAAAGAAAACATTGAAGATGTTGATGCTTGTATAACAAGACTTAGAGTTTCTGTTAAGGATGTAGCAAAGGTTGATAAGGCTCGTATAAAGGCTTTAGGAGCTACAGCTGTTTTAGAAGTTAAAGGTGGAATTCAAGCCATCTTTGGAGCTAAGGCAGACCCACTAAAACAAAGAATAAATGAAATATTAGGCGTAGACTAATAGATTTTTAGTTCCTTTAGAGAGGTTAGATTTTCTAGGGGAACTAAATTATTAAATAAATAGTAGAAATTTTGGAGGCAACATATGAATAAAGGATTAATCGTATCATGTCAAGCACTACAAGATGAACCTTTACACAGCGCTTTTATAATGAGCAAGATGGCTCTAGCAGCTAAAGAAGGCGGAGCAGTAGGGATTAGAGCTAATGGAGTAGAAGATATAAAGGCTATAAAATCTGAAGTAGATTTACCTGTAATAGGTATAATTAAGATAAATTATGATGGACTTAAGCCATATATAACTCCTACCATGAAAGAAGTAGAGGCTCTTGTGGAATCAAAGGTAGATGTTGTGGCTGTGGATGCTACTATGGATCAGACAGAGGAGTTTCTAAAATCTCTAAAGGAAAAGTATCCAAATCAAAAATTTATGGCAGATATATCAACTATAGAAGAGGGACTTAGAGCAGAGGCTATTGGCTTTGACTATATAGGAACTACTTTAGTAGGATATACAGATCAGTCAAAAGGCTTAAACAACTTTGATGTATTAGAGGGACTTGTAGCAAAATGCAAGAAACCTGTAGTTGCAGAAGGTAACTTTGATACACCAGAAAAAGCTAGAAAGGCTCTTGAAGCCGGAGCTTACACTGTAGTTGTTGGGGGAGCTATTACAAGACCTCAACTTATAACAAAGAAGTTTGCAGAAGAAGTAAATAAAGCACTATAAACATATAATAAGAGCTGTGGATGCCGTTTTAGTAGGATGAGGTATCTATGGCTCTTATTTCTTGACTTTATTTCTGAGATTAACCATAATATAATTATCAAAGAAATATGAAAAATTCACTGATATTTGGAAGGGATTGTTAAGATTTGAACGTATTATGCGAGATACAGAAGAGTTATACGTTATTTTCCGAAAAGGAAAAAGACATAGCAGATTACATATTACAAAGCAATGATCAAATAAAAAATATAAATATAACGGATTTAAGTAGAGTCATAGGTGTTTCTAATGCCACCATAACAAGGTTTTCTAAAAAGATAGGCTGCAAGAGCTTCGTTGATATGAAGATACAACTCAGTGCTGCTGCCACGCCAAAAGTTGAGGATTTAAATGATGATGGAGTTTTCTCAGATATATACTCCTTCTACAAAAGTACTATAGATATGACTAATCATTTAATAGATAAAGATATGATATTTAAGTTTGTGAAAAAGATAAAAAAAGCAAAGAGGATATACATATGTGGTGTTGGAAGTTCTGGATTTACAGCATCAGAATTTGCCTTAAGATTACTTAGAATGGGCTTTAATGTGTCAAGTATCACCGACTCCCACATGATGATAATAAATAGTTCCATATTGTCAAAGGACGATCTTATAGTAGGCATATCACTATCGGGAGAGACAAATGAAGTGGTGCAGTCACTTAGAATAGGACAGGGCAATGGAGCCACCAGTGTTGCTATGACAAGCTTTGAAAACAGTAGCATCGCAAAGTTTTCTAATATGAAATTTATATTATACAATTCTGGCTTTATAGACAAAGAGAGATTCGTTAATAGCCAGTTTTCTGCCATGTATGTTGTAGACCTTATATGTTCCGTTCTTCTTAGAGATAAGGAACTTAAGGACAAAATGCAGCTTACAGTAGATACCATAGTAGGTATGGAATATAATAAATCTAAAAATCAATAATGTTAATATAAGTGGTATATCTTTCAAAAATCACATATAATAAAGAGATAAAGTATTATAAATTAGTTTTAAGGAGTTTTGTTATCATGAAAAAACCGATAAAGAGGATGGCTGTGGTGCATGACATGTGTGGTGTAGGAAAAGCGGCACTTAGCAATATAATACCTATACTAAGTGTCATGTCAGTTGAACCTTGTGCTATTCCTACTATAATCCTATCTACTCATACTGGAGGTTTTGGAAAGCCAGTTATGAAGATTAATGAGGATTATATAAAAGAGGCTATGAAACATTACAAAGATATAGGCATAGATTTTGATGGATTATTTGTGGGATACTTAGGAAGTATAAAAAATATCAAAGACATGGAAGACTGTATGAAAAAATCTAAGTATAGAGGACATATAATAGTTGACCCTATCTTTGCAGACAACGGAAAGATTTATTCTAATTTTGATGAAAATTATGTAGAAGCTATGAAGTCTATGGTAGGATATGCTGATGTCATAACACCGAACATTACTGAAGCTTGTTATCTTTCAGGAGTACCCTACAAAGAAGGATTAGATGAGGATGATATAAGACATATAGCAGAGATTCTAGGAGATATGGGAGCTAAGAATGTAGTTATAACTAGCGTTTCTAATGGCTCTAATATAGGCTGTGCTATCTACTGTAAGAAGGATTGCGATTTTAAAATTTATTATACAGAAAAGGAAGAGAAGAGTTATCCGGGAACAGGAGATATCTTTGCTTCTGTCATAGCCGGGGCTATGATGAATGGATTTTCACTTCATGAATCATGCAGGAAGGCTGCTGATTTCACTAAAGAGTGTATAATGTCAAGTGCTCAGTATGATTATGACGCAAAAGAGGGAGTACTTTTAGAAAAGAATCTTTGTATGCTTATGGATTAAATATAAAGCCTCTAGGAATATTAAGTCCTAGAGGCTTTTAACATCTAAAAAAATAAATTTTCTAGTGTAGCAAAGTACTCCTTTAATTTATCTTTATTTAAAGTATAGAAAACTTTATTATTGTCCTTATCAACTAAGATTAACTGAAGATTGGCTAAGGCTGACATATGATAGGACACTGTAGCACTTGTTAAATTCAGCATTTCAGCAATTTGGCTTCCATAGAGTTTTTGAGAATTCAAAGATTTTAAGATTTCTAACTTGCTCTTGTTGGAAAGAACTTTTAGTACATCTAAAAGCCTTGTCTCATCTATCTTGTATTTTTTTATAAGGTCTAAAGTATTTAAAAAGTTTATGCCTAAAGCTATTTTTTCATTTTTCCATGGTCCATAAACTCTCACCTCATTAAAGTGGAATATATTTGGATGAATATTAATACTATCACTATTTTTTATGGATATTTGATAATTCTTTTTTAGGTATCCATAAATATCATGGGCTGCATCTAGGAAAAATTGATTTTTAAAGGATTCGAGAATATCATTTAAAAGATATTCTTTTTCTTTTATGAGCATAGTTATTTTCCTTGCAAAAGTTGAAATTTCGTAGAACAACTCATCATAGTTATAATAAATATACACCAATGTATATTTTATCTCATGATCTAAGTCTTGAGAGCTTATATAGTTAAAGACTTCTTTATCTGAATTTAAGGAGCTTATTAGAGAATCTAAATCATTTTCTTCATCTATGAAGCATGCTATAGATGTGACAATAAGTTTATGTTTTTCTTCTTTAGTGAACTTTGAAAAATCTGTATCTATGCTTATACCATTGAGAAAAATTATGTGGGCTAAATTTCTATCAATGGAGTGGCTAAAATTTTTAAATAGATACTCTAACCTGTCTTTAGGAATAGAAATTTTTGAACTTATATAGTCATAAACTTCTATTATTGGAGAGAACTTTGGACTAAGTTCATCTAAAGAAACACCGTATTTTTTATGGAAAGTATCTAAAGTGTGATGTATATCATCACCATTTGCCATGCTTTGTAGTATATTTAAACTTTCAAATGTATAGTTTATACCTTCATTAAAATTAAAATTCAATATCTTTCACCTCTTAGATTTACTTTATCAGCATATAAATTATTTTTCAATAACCTCCTAAAGTTCCTTTATATTTTTATTAAAGCTTAGGAAAACAAATAAAATTATACGGATAAATTTAAAAAAGCAAAGCCCATACCAAATAAAAACATAACTATACTAAACAGTGGCATTAGAATTATTGAGGTTTTAAATGAGGGAAGAAAGTATAAGGCAAAATAGCTAAAACCTAATATAATTCCACCAATTATAAATAGACTTGATCTAGATGATTTTTTGTTTAGCATAGGAAAAATATATGATCCAAAAGAAAGCCCAAGGGTAAGAGCAATGCTAAATATGGATAAGCCTTCGGGACTAAGATCTAGACTTTCTTTAACATATACAGTGCTCATAGTATTGATTGGAACCATAAATATTCCAAGAAGACTTCCAACTAGACATATTGTGAATATAATCTTCTTTTCCTTTAGATAGAGAAAACCATCTTTTAGAGTTTCTTTATATGATAGTAGAGAAAAACTGAAATTTTC
>JALEZF010000050.1 GCA_022773025.1 Clostridium sp.
CATTTTTCAAAAACTTATATGAATTTATATGGAGTTATATCCGAGTCCCAAATCCGCTAAATGCTCTAGCTATCAGCATTTAAAGGCTTCTAACGACTTATACGGACATATATGAAATCAGGCAAATAATAACGATACCTAGTTTCATTAGGTATAGCTCATGTACCAGAAGGAAGAAGAGTTTTCAGTAAAATGTCTGTAATGGAGAATCTTGAGATGGGAGCATACTCAAGAAAGGACAAAGAGCAGATAAAAAAGGATTATGAAAAAATCTTTGAAATTTTTCCTAGAATATATGAACGTAGAAATCAAATGGCAGGAACTCTATCTGGAGGAGAACAACAGATGCTTGCTATGGGAAGAGCGCTTATGTCAAAGCCAAGACTACTTCTTCTTGATGAGCCATCTATGGGACTTGCACCTTTAATAGTTAAACAAATTTTTTCTATCATAGAAGATATAAATAAGAGCGGAACAACAATACTTCTAGTAGAACAAAATGCTACAATGGCACTAAAGGTTGCAGACAGGGCTTATGTAATACAGCATGGCACAATAGAAATGGAAGGTTCAGCAGAAGAACTTTTAAATGATGAAAGTGTAAAGAATGCTTATCTTGGAGCATAAAAATATATAGAGAATAAATAATTAAGGCTATTATGAAAAGCTGTGAGTATTATAGGTTTGGGGGAATCTATGATGCTCACAGCTTAAATTATTGAAAAATATAAAGATACCGAGAACTGACCAAACATAGCCAGCCTCGGTATCCCTACCTATAGGTGTTAGAATAGTTTATTTTGATGCATATGCTGCACACCAGTATTCTTATTAACTTTGAGATTGTTATCCACTTTCTCTAAATAATTAGTCTGGTCTACAATATTTTGTTCAAAACTCTCTACTGCATTTTTAGTAAAGTTGCCTATATTCCTTATTGGAATGTTTTTGTTGTTGTTCAACTTAACCACCACCTATGCTAATAGTATAAGCGTTTAGAAAGATTATATACTTAGCAATTTGAGGTTTACATGGTTTATTGTGGGGAGTATAATGAAAGAGAAATATAGCTAAAAATAATAGAAACTAAGAAAGGTAAAAGGTATCTTAGCAAAATGAGAATGTAATCTATTTAATCGATTTTTTAAAGCAAAAACAAAGATTCAAAAGTTTTTTTGTGATGCTTAAAATTAGGAGAGAATAGATTATACTTAAATGTTTATACCTTTTGCATAAGCAAAATATAAATTAAGATGCAGAGCTTTATAAGTTTTTTGAAGCTATGTGTTTTATTTAAGATAAGAAATATATTCTCTCCTTTATGAAAGGAGAGTTTTTTTATGCTTTTATTAGAATTAGAAAATATAAAAAAGTATTTTGGAGATAGGCTCTTATTTGACATAGAGGAGCTTAGAATAAATGAAGGAGAAAGAATTGGAATAGTTGGCGTTAATGGTTGTGGCAAAACTACATTAATGAATATAATAACAGGAAATCAGGATATAGACGAAGGAAAGGTGAATATATACTGCGATTATAGTTATATAAGCCAGTTTGGAGAAGAAAAGTTTAAGGATAATGAGTTTCAAGGATATTTTAAACTTGGTGGAAAGAATGAATACAAAGATTTCTTAAGTGGAGGAGAAAAACTTCGTTTAAAAATATCAAAGGCATTAAGCGAAAATAAACCACTTTTATTAGCTGATGAACCTACCACTAATGTAGATATAAAAGGAATTGAGATATTAGAAGAAGAGTTTCAAAAATTTCGAGGAGCCATACTTCTCATATCTCACGATAGAGAATTTCTAGATAAGGTATGTACGAGAATTATAGAAATTGAAGACAAAACTATAAAAGAATATGAAGGAAACTTTACAGCATACATTAATCAAAAGGAAGAAAATTTTAAAAGAAGATCTTTTGAGTACAATCAGTATGTATCTGAAAAGAAAAGGCTAAATGAAATCATAATTGATACAAAGGAAAAGAGTAGATCGGTGAGAAAAGCTCCTAGAAGATTTGGAAATTCTGAAGCAAGGCTCTGCAAGATGGGAGACCAAAAGGCTAAAAAGAATCTAGACAATAAGGCCAAGGCAATAAAATCTAGACTTGATAGGCTTGAAGTAAAGGAAAAACCAAAAGAAGTGAAAAGACCGATTTTTGATGTAAACTTAAGAACTCCAATTCATAGCAAAAAGGTGATACAAGGCAAAGATATAACCATTGGATATGGAGAGAAAAATTTAATTGAGGATAGCTCCTTTTCTATAAAAAAGAATAAAATCATAGGTTTCATTGGAGAAAATGGCTGTGGAAAAACCTCTCTTATAAAAGCTATCTTAGATAGTGATAATGGAAATATAAAGTGTGGAGAAATGACTTTGTCAAAAGCAATAAAAATAGGCTATTTTGCTCAAGACCTAACTATATTAAATGAAGATAGAACTTTGATTCAAAATATAATGGATAGTAGTATATATGATGAGACTTTAGTTGGCATATCTCTTGTAAGAATGGGATTTTCAAGAGAGGATTTCAAAAAGAAAGCAGGAGTTTTGAGTGGAGGAGAGAGAGTAAAAGCATCGCTATGCAAGATATTTACCTCAGATTTTAATGTACTCATACTTGATGAACCTACTAATTATTTAGATATATATGCTATGGAAGAGCTTGAGGACACACTAAAAAATCTTGAAATAACTATACTAATAGTTTCCCATGATAGGAGATTCCTTTCAAATATATGTGATGGATTTTTAATTATAAAGGATGGTAAGCTTATTGAATTTAACGGTACCTATGATGAATACGTAAAGTTTAAAGATAAGCCTATAACTCAGGAAATTAACAAGGACTATAGGATTATTCTTGAAAATAAATTAAGTGAAGTAATATCACTTATATCTATCGAAACTGCTAAAGGAAACAAGAAAGATATTGAAGAACTAGATGCTCAATATAATGAAATTGTAAGAAAATTACGGGATATAAGGTGATATAATTAAAATAAAAAATACCGGAGGACAATAATATTATGGGAGAGAGAAGACAGTTTGAAAGTGTGAGAGCTATTGGGATAGCAGCGCTTATATTTCAAATAATCATGAATTTATTAGTATATATAATTCCTGCAATTAGTGGGATATATATAAATATACCAGATGAGATTACAATGAAATCTGTAAATGCCTTTACTTTTATGCCGTTAATTTTTATTACCATAGTATCAGTGGTAGGTACAAAAAAAGTTCAAAGTGAAGATATAAGGGCAGAAGCAGAGGAAAAGGTTAGATTTTTAAATATACCAAATATTATATTCATTATCTATATAGTAATAGCTTTAATGTTTTTGAAGGATAGAAATGCTATAATAGCATCTTTTATTATGGAAATATTATATCTTTTAATCATCGTAATGACTAAGAATATATATATGCTTCAAATGCAGGAAAAGAGGCAGCTTGATTGGAAGAAAAATTGGGAGCAGCCGGACCATGAGGGTAGAGAAAGCAATGTACTTTGGAGATTTAAAATTTGGTTCAGTCCTCATGAGCATATACCTTTCTCTGAAAGATGGATAGCACCTTTTAGAATATTATTTGATTTTTTATGGATAGCGATATTATGGCAACAACCATTCAGCTGGATTAGTTTACTATTTTCTATTTTTGTAATTCCGGACCTTTTATCTATAGTAGAAGCGCTTTTAGGTCTGCAGACCTCAATGACAGGAATATGTACTGGAGTAACACAAACTACACAGGGAAGAAGCTCAAGAATCTGCTATATAGTTTATGTAACAGATTATGAAAATAAAAGAGAAATAAAATTTACCATTTATGAACCATACTGTTGTGTAAATGAATTAGATAGTGTCGTGGTAGTTCATGGAATATTTTCAAAACATGTTATGAGGGTGCAGGGACTAAAAGTGAACGCAAAATAAATAGTATATATAAAAACTTAAATTTTTTAGGGGGAATAGACAATGGGAGTTAAACCTTGTACAGGATGCAGTGCCTGCAAAAATATTTGTCCACAGGGTGCAATAGGGATGATTCCAGATGAAGAGGGATTTTTATATCCACATGTGAATAAAAATAGCTGTAATGGTTGTGGATTATGTGCCAGTGTATGCCCTATGGGAAAAAATAAAACCATAAAGGATGAGCAGAAAGTATACGGATGTGTGAATAAGGACTTTGATGTTAAGATGAAAAGTGCTTCTGGTGGTATATTTTCTATTCTTGCAGATTATGTTTTAGATAAAGGTGGAGTGGTATTCGGAGCAACTTTAGATAATTCATGTGAAGTACGACACATTATGATAGATGATAAAAAGAATTTATCTAAACTTAGAGGCTCAAAATATGTTCAAAGTATTATAGGAGATACTTTTACACAGGCTAAAGAACAGTTAGACAAGGAAAGACTTGTTTTATTTGTAGGAACGCCATGTCAAATAGCTGGGTTAAAATCATTTTTAGTAAAATCCTATGACAATTTAATAGCTGTAGAGCTTATATGTTATGGAGTTCCAAGCCCAGCAGTATTTAAAAAGTATATGGAAGAAACTTTAGCTGCAAATGGAGGGGGAACTATAAAGTCAGTTTCCTTTAGAAATAAGGATGAAAGCTGGAGAAATTACAACTTCATAATAGAAACCACAGAAAAAACAATAAATCGTAAAGGCAGAACTGAGGACCTTTATGTAAGAGGATTTTTGAATATATTATTTAACAGACCTTCTTGCATGAATTGTGATTATAGAGGACTTAAAAGTACTGGAGATATGATAATCGGAGATTATTGGGGTGTAGCAACTAAGTTCCCAGAGCTTAATGATGACAAGGGAGTTTCTCTTGTGATACTAAACACTAAAAAAGGTAGGAGAGTTTTCTCAAAGTTAGCTGATAAAATGGACATTGTAGAAACCACCTATGAACATGCTTCAGCTAATAACTTATGCTTATTAAAATCAGCAGTTCCTCACAAAAATAGGGAAGAATTCTTTAAAGACTTTAAAGAAGGAAAAAGCGTAATAGAGAGCATTGAAAAATATTTGTAGAAAATCAATATTGTGATTTTAGATACAATTGGTACGGGGATTGTTATGGCTATAGTTGATTATTTCATGAAAAGTGTATCGGCAACAGATCTAGCAATTTTTGTTGTCTCATTTATAATGGCGATATTTTTTAGTTTTTATATTTCATAAGTTATATATCTTAATTATTATATATCTTAATTATTATATATAATTAAGATATTAAGTAAAAATTAAGTAACACTTCATTATACATTTTATTCAATATAATATATAATATGGATTGAGGCTTAAATGGAAATTTAAGCCTATATAAAGAAACATACTTTTAAATTTAAAGACTATATTTTTAAGTAAAGAAGTAATAAGTAATCTGTAAAAGGAGAATAAAATGAATAAAATTATAGAAATAAAAAATGTAAGTTTTAGATATAGTGAAGAAGATGTTTTGGACAATCTATCAATAGATATTTATAGTGGTGATATTGTAGGTTTACTAGGGCATAATGGAGCAGGTAAAACAACGCTATTTAGAATAATAAGAGAATTATTTACTCCTAATGAAGGTGAAATTAATAAAAATTATGATAAGGGCGAATCTATATCTATTTTGCCAGAAAATAATGGTGTTTATGAAAACTTAACTGCATATGAAAATCTAAAATTTAGAGGTAAATTATTTGGAACAAACAATAATGATATAGACTCAAATATTAATAATCTGTTGAAGATTTTTAGATTAGGAAATGTTAGAAACAAAAAAGTGAAAACTTTTTCTAATGGAATGAAAAAGAGAATAGCATTAGCAGCGGCTATGATGCAAAAGTCTAACATATTAATTCTTGATGAGCCAACAAATGGAGTAGACCCTGAAAGCAGAGAAATCTTAATTGACACTATAAGTGAATTAAAAAGACAAGGAAAAACATTAATGATAAGTAGCCATGATTTAGATTTTATTAGTAGAGCAGTAGATAGAGTAGTCATTATTCAGAATGGACAAAAGGTATATGAAAATTATATGGATAAAATTAAATTATCATTAAAGGATATTTACCTAAAATATACTGTTGAAGGGAGTAAGGGAAATGATATATATTAAGGCTTTTTTATATAAGGAGTTTTGTGAATTGAAGAGTAGCAAAAATTCAATATTACTACTGATATTCTTGACGTTAATACCATTAATAGCATCATTTAATGATCCATTGGCATTTATAGAATTTGATTTACAAATAAAATATTTATTATGTCTAGTACCATTTGCAGTAAGTGGACAACTTTCACTTAATCTTATAGAAAATGAAAAGAAGAATAATGCTTTCGATATAGTACTAAGCAAGGAAATACCTAGATATGCCATATTTATAGGAAAAGCATTGCCTTCAATAATAATAGGATTTATTTATTTTATTATATCTTTGATATTACTTAAAGTATTTGCGATTTTTATACCCAGATTATCGCTATTTAATTTAAGTTTTGAAATTATTGGAATGGGATTATTTATTTCATATATAGGTACATCAGTAAGCTTTTTATCCAATATATTAATCCAAGATCAAAGATTTGTTCCATTAGGGGCATTTATTATAATAGCTATATGTTTAGGCTCTTTGTATCTAGTGAATAGAATTATTACATTACCATATGTAATAAATTTATTAATATTAATAGCAATAGCAATAATCTTAAATTTTTTAGCCATTAATCTCTTAAATAAGACCAAGAGATTAATTATGTGAAAATGAAAGTCATGATCTTAAATAAAAAAGATTCATGACTTTTATTTTGTTGAAATTTACTATTGGAATTTATTATACCAGTTTACGATTAATCATCTCAGTTGCGGCAAATGAAGCTACGTCATCAGCATATTTCCCAGGGCCAAAGCCTGCATCAAAGCCTAATTCTTTTGCTAGCTCGTGGGTGATTCTAGGGCCGCCGCATATTAGAACAAATCTATCTCTAAGTCCTTCAGCTTCTAGAAGTTCTATTAACTCTGTAAGATTTTGAATGTGGATATTTTTTTGTGTTACTGTTTGAGAGACTAGGAGAACATCGGCATTTAATTCTACTGCCTTTGCTATAAACTCTTCGTTGGGGACCTGACTGCCTAAGTTATAGGCGTCTATCATTTCGTATCTCTCTAGTCCATAATGGCCGGCAAAGCCTTTCATATTCATTATTGCATCAATACCTACGGTATGGGCATCGGTTCCGGTGCTGGCTCCTATGACAACAATCTTTCTACCTATATTATCTTTTATATAATAATTGATTTCATCCATGGACATAGTATTTGATTCCACTGAAGAAACCTTTATTGATGAATAATCTATAGTATTTGCAAGACTTCCATAGACTACATAAAAGGTGAAGCCCTTATCTAGACTTTCATGATAAACTACAGAAGGTTCACTTAGATTCATTGATTTTAAAATTTGTTTGGCTGCCTCTATTCCTTTATCATCATCAGGTATTGGAAGAGTAAAGCTTAACTGAACTTTACCATCATTCATAGTATCGCCATAAGGCTTAAGATTTTTTAAATCTAAGGTCTTATCATAATCTTTTTTATCTGTGGAATATAAACCACCACTCATTATTTTTCACCTCCTAGCATCAATTCTATAAATGGATTGAAATATCTAGAATTCTTTTCTATAACACCATTTAGGCCCTTTCCACCATTTATAGGACGTTTTATACCAGCAAAAGTTCCTCGCTCTAAAGTTTCAAACAAACCTGCGTGCTCTATTTCTTTTAGCAAATGACATGATTTATTTAACACTTCATTAGCTCGATTTGCCATTATACCATCTGATTTAAATACTATTTCATTTCCTAAATCAGCCATAGTATTTTGAATATATTTTGCGTTTTCTATAGAAAGAAATCTATCTGACATAAATGGTGTGTGAATTGCTTCAGTGAGCATGCCAAGTAGATGGATTCTTTGATTAGTTAGTACTGTGACTATATTAAATAGAGTGTCTTGAACATGACCTCTAAATATATTGCCTGTCATGAATTTGGTTGGGGGCATATATTTTAATGGAGCGTTAGGGAAGATTTCACGAGCCATTTCAGCTTGAGCAAGCTCTAGTAGAAATCCATTTTTCACTGTTGGATCTATTTCAAAAGCATGGCCTAAACCTTGCTGATCTTCTGGAAGCCCAGCTAAAAGTGCAAATTGTTCATTCATGAATTGAGAGGCTAGAACTGTATGAGCCTCCTCAACAGCATCTGCTGTAGTAAGATAATTATCCTCTCCAGTGTTTATGATAACACCAGCAAATCCATTTATAACCCTTGAGAAAAATTGATCAATTATTGTTCTTTTCATATTTATATCTCTAAATAATATTCCATAAAGAGCATCATTAAGCATTACATCTAATCCTTCTAAGGCACCCATAGCAGCTATTTCAGGCATACATAATCCGGAACAGTAGTTGCAAAGTCTTATATAACGGTGAAGCTCTACCCCTACATCATCCAAAGCTTTTCTCATAAGTTTAAAATTTTCTTGGGTGGCAAAAGTGCCTCCAAAACCTTCTGTAGTAGCTCCATAAGGAACGTAGTCTAAAAGACTTTGACCAGTAGTTCTTATTACTGCTATAACATCAGCACCCTGTTTAGCAGCAGCAATAGCTTGGGTTATGTCTTCGTATATATTACCAGTTGCTACTATTACATAAAGAAGAGGACCTTCTTTATCGCCGAAGTCAGATAAAAAATTTTCCCTACGATGTCGTTGAGCTTTGATATTATTTATTGTTTCATCTATTATTGGCTGAAGAGCAAGTCTCACTTCAAATTCATCTCTTTCTTTTATTGAAGTGAGATTAATATTTCCTTTTGAAACCTCTTCAGCTATTTCCTTAGGGCAAAGATCTGTTTCAATCATTGCATTTCCTATATAGTAAGCTGCGCCTATAGAGAGCCCATTACCTTCTTTTATATTATCAACAACAACATTGGGAAGAGGAACTCCAACTTCATCTACTCCATCAATGGAGAGAAGACGGCAAATTGCTCTTTCAACAGTTACAGTGGTATTTTTATCGATAAAACCTTGGACATCTTTTGCTATATTTCTAGCATGATTTCTAGCTTCTTCAACGGTGTTAAAGTCTAAATTAAGTTTACTTTTCATTGTTACCCTCCTTATAATACTTTTCAGCTATATGAAGAATTTCTTTATTTAAACCTAAAACCATAGCTATATTTAAGGCATCTTTTGGAACTTCGGTTCTATTACTTACTCTCTCTAGCCTATAGTCCATATTTTCTTGAATTATAGCTATGGAATTAATTTGATTTTCCTGAACAGAAGAATTTATCTTTGAGAGATCCATATTTTTAAGTCCTACGACCTCATAATGAACCATAGTATCATCAGCCACATTATCATAATGAGTGGAAATCAAAGATATAGAACTCTTATCATTGAAATAATCACAAAGAGATTTCACAAGATAAAAACCTTCTTTAGGATTGGTGCCTCTTGCAAACTCATCTAATACTATGAGTCCATGATGATCTTCACTAAACTTCAATATACTCTTTAATTCTATGATTTCTGCACCAAAGGTTGAAAGACCCTTAGATACGGACTGCATATCATCAGATATAAAGCATATAAAATCCAAAATAGGAGCATGACATTCTCTGCAGAATACGAAAAATCCCATGTTGGCTAAAAGCACATTTAATATTATAGTTTGAAGAGACACGCTTTTTCCGCCCATATTCGCACCTGTAAGTACTGTAGATCCTTTGTTAAGTTTTATGCTTATAGGTGTGAAAGTCTTATTCTGCTCTGATAGTATGGACATGACTTTAGGATTTACAGCATCTTTTATAATTATAGATAAGTCTTTTGATATTGATGGCCGTACAGCATTATATTTTATAGATAGTTTAGCTTTTCCAAGGAGAAAATCTAACTGACCTATAGATTTTATATTTTGAAAAAATTTATCTGTAAATGCTGTTAACTGATCAGACAAGTCCTCACGAATTGAGGATTCAATTTCCCTTTCTTCTAAGACGCATTGTCTACGGCTATTTTTTAGGGAATTAAGTGCTTTTGAATCTTTAGTTTTGAAAATTTGCTTTTCTATTCTACGTTTTAAATCTCTAACCTCTCTAAGTTTATTAGAATAACTGTCATATATATAAAAGGTAGGAAGATCGGAGCCATCTGGGTCTAGTAGAGTTACCACTTCTTTTAGAGAAATGAAAGAAAGCCCTGTTAAATTTAGATTATCATTCAAGGCATAAAAATCTTTAAGCAGTTCTTCTAAATATTGAGCAAATAGTTTAATTTCGTATAATTCAACATCATCTAAGGTTTCACTATTTTCGCATCTTATAATAGAATTTTTTATATTTTTAAACTTACCAAGAGTAATTTCTATGTTTTTGTATAGAAAATCAAGACTATTATAACTGGTTTTAACCTTTTCAAGATTTAAAAGTTCTGCATCTAGCATATCCCTTTCAAAGGTTGAATAAGGCTGTAGCTTTTTTACTATGTTCCTTCCAAAGGGGGTGATTAGCTGAAGTTCATTTAGTACAAAGTCTAAACCTATCTGACTGCGTATATGTTCATTTAAGAATTTATCCATAATTAAACCTCCTATATATCATGAATAACATCAAAGACTGGTATTGATATGCTATGTCTAAGCTTATATAAAAATTCTTCAGGAGAAAAATCATACCCATAAGGAGAAGTAGGATTTGAGGTGATACACAAAATCTTTATGGGATTTAAAACTTTTAAGGTGCAGCTTAGAAAAAGTAAATTTTCATATGTATTTTTATCTATTAGAAATTTTGTACCATCTTCAGCAATAAAAGTTTTGCTTTTTAGTTTTGATGGATTTTGTAGCAATGCTTTAAATAAAGTTGAAGTTAAAGCTCCTTTTATAAAAATATCAGTGGTAGAATCCTCTATAGACTCTAGAATTTCTTTTGAAATGTTTAAGGAAGTCAGGCTTCTTATGATTTTTAGATTTCCTTTACCATCATTAAGGATACAGCGTTCATCTATTGAAGTATTTGTAAGTCTTTCTGAAAGAAAAATATCATCAACAGCTGGTAGCATCAGCATAGATGCAGTGTGAGCCGTATAATTAACAACTTTGTTAATGTCCTTATTTAGGGAAGCCCCAGTTGAAAGTATGGCTCCTTGGTTTATATTTCGCCCTATAAAAGATTTTCTATTAATTGCTCCATCTACGAATATTTTGTTACAGCCACACATTTTTAGAATTTCACATATATGCTCCATTTGGGAGTTTAGAGAAGGTCCAGCAAGGTCTACATACCCATCATTTAGAGCTTTTACAATTACAACTTTCCCCATAGAAGTATGTATGTCTGTTGAATAAAAAATTTCCTTGGTAATATCGCAATTTTTTAAACAGTCCTTGGCAGTTGCAACAAAAGTACCTTTTTTTATATAAATTTTAGGCTTTGGAGTGAAGGTAACGGTATCTATATCTTCACCATCCCGGCCTATAGAAGTTAAGCCTATACAATAATCACTATAAGAAATATTGGAGATAAAATAATTTAAAACTGTAGTTTTTCCAGCATTCTTGTCCATGCCTATTATAGAGATTATAGGGCAGGTTTTTATTATATCTATTATGGATGTATCATTTCTCATACTTAACCTCCATTAAAAATTATCAAGGGAAACACAGATAGTATTTCCCTCAGAAGAAAAGCTATTTTCTATTTCGCTTCCTTCGTAATAAGTCCTTTGGTTCTATTGAGACTGTATGGTTTTCATATAAACCAGATACTCCGGTATATGTGAATGGCCTATCTCCAGTGCAGACCTCACAGTTACAGCTAGAGGAATAGTCTTTTGGTTCAGTGTAAGTGGTTATAACTCCTTCAAAGTTTCTTAGTACAACTTTGTTAGTGCCTTGAGAGATGACATAGTTAGGCATAACAGGTATTTTGCCACCACCATTTGGACCATCTACAACAAAGGTAGGTACACAGAAACCAGAGGTATGTCCCCGTAACCCCTCTATGATTTCTATGCCTTTAGCTACAGGAGTCCTAAAATGCTCAAGACCGAAAGATAAGTCACATTGGTAAATGTAGTAAGGTCTTACTCTTATCTTTACTAATTCATGGACTAGAGTTCTCATAACATGGACACAGTCATTTACACCCCTAAGGAGAACAGATTGATTCCCTAGAGGAATACCAGCATCAGCTAGTTTAGCACAGGCAGCAGCAGATTCCGGAGTTATTTCATTTGGATGATTAAAGTGAACATTAACCCATATAGGGTGGTATTTTTTTAGCATGTTTACTAAATCATCAGTTATTCTTTGAGGCATTACTACTGGTGCGCGTGTTCCAATTCGAATTATTTCCACATGAGGTATCTCACGTAATTTTTTTATTATATATTCAAGAGTTTCATCTGAAACTAAAAGAGCATCTCCTCCAGACAAAAGTACATCTCTTACTTCTGGAGTTTCAGCTATATATTCAATAGCTTTGTCTATTTGATGAAGTGTAAGAGCTTTATCGTGATGGCCTGCAAATCTTCTTCTAGTACAATGTCTGCAGTACATGGAGCATTTATCTGTTATCAAAAGAAGAACTCTGTCAGGATATCTGTGAGTTAGTCCTGGTACAGGAGAATCAGAATCCTCATGAAGAGGGTCTTCTAAATCTGATGAAGATTTATGCAGCTCTAAGGCTGTAGGGATTGCCTGCTTTCTAATTGGGTCGAAGGGATCTTCAGGATCTATAAGGCTTAGGTAGTAAGGAGTTATGGCCATACGAAGTGTACCTAGACATTGCCGTACACCTTCCTCCTCTTCTAAAGTTAAAGGAATATATTTCTTTAGTTTTTCTAAGGTTGTAATTCTATTTTTAAGTTGCCATTGCCAATCATTCCATTGTTCATCAGGAACATCTTTAAAAAGCTCATAACGCCTATAAAGTTTCATAATTACCCCCTACATTAATTTATATATATCTATTTTTGAATATGTCTCTTAAGGTTTCACTTTCCCTTAATTCCTCAAGTGTAATAGCTGCATGGTCTTTAGTGTAGCCATTTCCAACTATCATAGTTACATCTTTGCCGATACCTTCAGCTCCAAGGGCTGCTTTAGTGAAACTTGTTGCCATGGAGAAGAAATAAACTATACCTTCATCTCTTACAGGAAGTATACAAGACATTTCAGTATTTGGAATGTTTACACAGCTTATAGAAATGTCTACTTCTTTTCCACCATTAGCAGCTAAGGTTTTGTTTAGTACATCCATAGGAACTGTAGCATCACTTACTATTGTTTCATGACATAACTTCCATTCCTTTAACTCTTTAGCTTGACTTTCTTTTCTTACCATAGCTATGACTTTTCCCGTTGGACCTACTCTCTTCATGGCTTCATAGCAGCATAGCATTCCTGATTTTCCAGCAGCACCTAAGATTAGAACGCTTTGCCCTGGACGAACAAGTTTTGCTGTTTGAGATGGAGCACCAGCTACATCAAGAGCTGCAAGAGCTAGATTTTCAGACATGTCTGAAGGCAGCTTAGCGTATATAGCGCTTTCGAATAATATAGCTTGAGCTTTAACTTCAACTCTATCTATATCTTTTTTTATATCTAAAATCTTTTCTATCT
Source organism: Clostridium sp. (assembly GCA_022773025.1). Taxonomy (GTDB): domain Bacteria; phylum Bacillota; class Clostridia; order Clostridiales; family Clostridiaceae; genus Clostridium_X. Next base: position 13,735 of record JALEZF010000050.1, read on the forward strand.
TTAAAGGTGTAAGGGATAAGGACACTAAAGAAGCTATTCTATCTCCAACCTTTAAATCTATATTTTTTAGATCCTCACCAATTTGAGCAACAGTTCCTATGAACATTCCGCCAGAACCGGTAACGGGATTTTGCATTTTACCTCTTTCATTTACTATAGACATGATTTTCTCAGATATCTTAGTGGTGTCACCTTCAGCTTCTTTTTCTATTTGAGTGAAAGAAGCTGAATCTATATTTAAGGCTTGAACATCTACAAGTACTTCATTTGAATAGATATTCATGTTGTTGTCTATTTTGTAAGCAGCTTGAGTTAAAACTCCTTTTGGTTCAATAACTCTATGAGTTCCATATTTACATCCTTTAGTCATGATAAAACCTCCACAAATTAAATTTATAGTTATTTTAGACCTAATATAATTCTAGCTTCATCAGGTGATGCTACTTCTCTTCCTAAAAGAGAAGCTAAAGCTACAGCCTTTTCTACAAGTTCACTATTAGATTTGGCTAGTATTCCTTTTGAGAGATAAACATTATCTTCAAAACCAACTCTTACATGGCCGCCTGATATTATAGACATGGCTGCCATTTGGAATTGAGCTTTTCCTATACCAGATACGGTAAAAGTGCTTCCAGGAGGAATGCTACCGCACATGAAAGCAAGGTCCCTTGGATTTGCTGATATGCCTCCATTTACTCCCATAACAAAATTAAAGTGCATAGGAGCTTTGATGTAGCCTTTTTTATTTAACCTTAAAGCCATATCAATCATTCCCTTATCAAATACTTCAATCTCAGGTTTGATATTTAATGAAGCCATTTTTTCAGCAAATTCCTTTATGGTATTTTCAGTATTTACGAAGATATCATCACCACCAAAATTACAAGTACCGCAATCTAATGTAGCCATTTCAGGATTTAGATATATTGGCTGAAGTCTTTCCTCATTTGACATGCCAACGGCTCCACCTGTAGAGGGCTGAATTATAATATCTGGATAGCGAGATTTTATAGCATCTATACATAGTTTAAATCTATCTTTTGATTGAGTTGGAGTACCATCATCCTCTCTTACATGAAGATGGATTATGGAGGCTCCTGCTCTGTAGCAGGCTTCTGCTTCATCAGCTATTTCTTTTACGGTATAAGGTACATTAGGATTATTTTCTTTCATGACCTCTGCTCCGCATATGGCAGCAGTTATAATTAGCTTTTCCACTACAAATTAACCTCCTGATTTTTTCTTTGTTTTTCTTTTGGAACAACACAAGTTCCAGAAGCTCTGCATACCACTATGGGTTCTTTTAAAATATCGCAGGCAGAATCACTTATATCACATCGTGGGACTATAACCTTTCTAGCTTCAAAAATCATCTTTCTTGAAGTAGTTCCAGAACTTATGATTTCCCCTGTAGCCTCAATGTAATCACCTGCATAAACAGGTGCAAGAAACTCTACATTATCATAAGCCCTGAAAAGTCCTTCATCACCATCATTCATGATAAGCAGCTCGGTAGCAACATCACCAAAAAGCTGAAGCATTCTGGCTCCATCTACTAAGTTACCGCCATAATGGGCATCATGACTGCTCATCCTTAACCTTATTAAGGATTTCACATTAAAACCTCCTTTGACTTAAAAATTTTGAATAAGAAATTAAAAAAATAAGCTTTTAAATCTTTGGTAAATCAAGAAAAATTAAATCTTTAGATTATAATTGTGCATCTTTAGAATGAATTTAGAATTATAAGTATTTTTAAGCAAATAAAAAAGGCACTGAAATTTCAGTGCATAGATGCTTAAAAATTTGTAGACTATCCATGCAATGAAAAATCTATTTTCATTACATAAATAGCGCTCCATAATTTCATGGCAGGAATAAGGATGTTGTACCTTAATCCCAAGAATTTATATATGAACCTATAAATCCTTTCGGCAAACAAAGAATTCGCTATATCATAAGGGGTTCATCCCAATTTTAAATATATGCTACCACTTTATCTGCGCCTCTATTTATGTTTATTATTTTGTACAATTTAATTATAAGGTTACTGTAAATAAATGTCAACAATCTATCGTGGGACAGATTTATACAAAAAAACTGATTAAGATTCGCATCTAATCAGTTTTTTTATTTTATTTATCCTCATTGTGGATAAGTTTCTCTTCAACTTGTGGATTTGTTATTACAATTTTATCGACTTCTAATTCTACCTTTACTCTATTTCCTTCGATATTGAGAGATTCTAAATATTCACGAGGAATCTGGAATCTTCCTGCCCTATCAAGGATCATGAGTTCCTCATGAGTTTCTTCATTACCTTGTAGAGTAAGTCCTTGAGAGAGTGATTGCAGCTCCTCTAAATAACTATCCTTTCTAATAAATTCTGAGGAAGTTTTTCCGTCTCTTATAGCTACAACTCTTTGGACTTTAGCCGATAGCTGCCTGTCATGAGTTACGATTAGAATCGTAAGTCCCAATGTTCTATTAAGCTCTCTAAATAAATCTAGTATCATAGAGGCTGTTTTAGAATCTACAGAGCCTGTAGGTTCATCTGCAAGGAGAAGCTTTGGATTATTACATAGAGCTATGGCTATAGCTACTCTTTGCTGTTCTCCACCAGAAAGCTGGCTTAGTCTGCTATTTTTTCTGTGAACTATGCCAGTCATATCTAAATACTTTAAGGCTTCATTCTTCATATCCTTAGACCTACCCCCTATAGATAAGGCAAGCTCTAAATTTTCAGCGGCAGTTAAATAGGGAATTAGGTTTCTAGCATTATTCTGCCATACGAAACCAACGGTGTCTCTCTTGTAAACTTCAATTTCTTTTTTTGTAAGCTTAAATAAATCTTTACCGTCCACAAAAAGCTTTCCCGCCGAAGGAGTATCAAGACAGCCTATCATATTCAGGAGAGTTGACTTTCCACTACCACTATTTCCTATAATAGCAGTTAGTTCTCCTTCTTCTATAGTGAGGTCTAGACCTTGTAGGGCTACAACCTCTAGATCGGAGGTTTTATAAATCTTTATCAGGTTTTCACATTCTATGATATTAGGCATGAATTATCTCACCGTCCTCTAAAGCAAATACATTATCAGCGATTTCTAGCATGTTAGGGTCGTGAGTGGTCATAACTATTGTGATATCTTGTTCTTTTATCAAATCCTTAAATAATTTTACCACTTGAAGAGCTGTCAGAGTATCTAGAGCTGAAGTTGGTTCATCTGCAAAGATAACCTTAGGACTAGGACATAAAGCTCTAGCTATTGCAGCTCTTTGAACTTCTCCACCAGAAAGCTCTTGGGGAAAGTGAGAAGCTCTTTTCAAAAGTCCTACAAGTCTTAGACATTCATTGACTCTTTCTTTTCTATCTTTTATTTCAGGTTTAGATACCCTAAGGGCAAACTCAACATTTTCATATAAGGTCATATTGGGAAGAAGAGCTCCAGATTGGAATACAAATCCTATCTGAGTTCTTCTAAGTTCATCTTGTTCAGGAGGAGATAGTGTGGTGATGTCTTTTCCATCGAATATTATATTGCCGCTAGTTGGTAGACTCATTGCACCTAATAGGTTTATAAGGGTCGTCTTACCAGATCCTGAACGACCCTTAAGTATGGTGAATTTATTCCTGTTTATAGAGAGGGATATATTTTTCAAAACGGATAAAGTTTCATCACCAACTTTAAAATCCATACAAAGATCTGTTGTTCTAATCAATTCACACACACTAATCATCTCCTAACTTCAAAGCTTGATTTAAATCTAGTTTTTTGACTATATTTATAAGGACTAAAAGGCTTATAGAGAGCATTACAATCATGAATATGGTCAAATTAATATATCCTGACATATAGGAAACAGCTTTGAAAGGTAATATTATTTTTTCATCAGGATTTGTGGACAAATTAACCATAGGTATAAATATATTTGATGCGAAATTTCCAATACCCAGACCCATGATTATAGCAGCACCTGAGATGAAAATTTGTTCGTTTATTAAAATTGTTATAACTTTCTTCAAAGTAAGTCCCATGGCACGGAGTATACCAAAATCCAAGGTTCTCTCTTTTATAGAAAGTATCCAATAAATTAAAAATCCTAAGGTAGTTATTACAAGTGATGCTATAAATGATAATGAAAGAAGACCATTTGTACCTTGGATTATAGGTGATGTTTTAAGGTCAACTAAATCATTATAGGTAAGATGAATATTCTCATAGTAAACTTTGTTTTCTTTTATAGAATCAAATATAGTGTTATAAGATGCGTTACTGCTTGTCTTCATCCAGATCTCATAAGGCTGTGTTGAACACATAGCATCTATATACTTTAAATTCATAACTACGAACCCAGATCCAAAGGATAGATTAGGATCATAGCTTGGCCAATAATCTATGATTTCACCAACATAACATTCCATATAGAGATTTCCATCAAATCTTACATCAACTCTACTTCCTTTAGAGAGCTTAAGGTCATCTGCTACTTGGGAAGAAACTAAGATAGCTTTAGGTTCTTTAGATAATAAGTTCAGATAGTTATACCAATGATAAGGCAAAATGCTAGGGTCAAACCAAGCTGTTCTACCAAATTCATCAGGTATTATTCCTATTATTTGAGTCTTTTCTTTAGAAAGATTTCCATTGAAGTTTAAACGGCCATTTTTTGATTTTAATACTTTTGTAGTTGATTCTATACCCTCTATTTTTGTGTAAGGAGTATAGTCTATATCTTCATAAAATACACCAGCAGAGCTTGTACCATCTGGATTTACGCTAGAAACTGCAGTGCTATTTTCATCAGTATTGCTTTTAGCGGGAATCCACCAAGGTCGGATTACTATGTCAGCACCATTTAAATATTTAATTCTATTTTCAGCCATGGTATTTATAGTAGAGGCGGCTTTAAGGTTAAATATTCCCGTTGATAAAGTGAGAATTAGAAATATCATAAGAAAGCCGTTTTTTCCATTGCTTCTAGTTATATTTGTAAGGCATACATACATTGAAGGGTTCCATTTATCTTTTCCCATTTTTAAAATAAGTTTTATAAAGTATGGATAAACCCTCAGCATTAAAAGGCCTATGCCTAATATTAAAATTGTGAAGGATGCATACATAAATGGAGAAATAGGAAGATTGGAGGTTTCAACCTTTGATACATTTAATATGGATTCAAAGGATTGAAATTGATATACAGAGTATAAACCAATTCCTAAAAGCACTACATCCAAATAAAATCTCTGCCATATTGATTTGCCTTTTCTTGATTTTGATCTTTTTTGAGCAACTATGCTGTCTTTTGAGGAAAGGACTATAGGTATAAACATTATAATTAGGAATGCAAAAGCTGAAACTAAAGCATAAAGCCATTCTACATGAGTGATTTTTATATCAAGAGGAGGCCTTGAGACAAATTTTAAGAATCCACTTGTTGCGCCAAACACCCGTGTTAATAGGTAAGCTACAAATGGACTTACCAAAACTGTTATAAAAAATAGTATAAAGTTTTCACCTAAGTACACCTTTAAAACTTGGAGTTTTGTGGCACCCCGGCTCCTCAAAAGTGATATTTCATCTTTGTCATGTTCTAGTATAAGAGTGGATACCATGAATATATAAATTATTATCATAAGTATTACTGGAGAAGCTATAGTCCACATTGTTATAGATAGCTGCTTTGTTTTTGGAACATATTCTTTTAAGGTATCTAAAGCAGCTAAATGTATTGAGGAATTTTTCTTTTGGTTAAAATCCTCGGAAGCCATGTCTAAAGTCTTTATTGCACGAGATAGATTAGATATATTTATATTTGTATAATCTAATGCGTATTTTATGTTGTAAGAATTCAGATAAAATCTATTCTTGTACATGCATAACTTCATTAGTGAATCTTCAGGAATTACAATGGTGTTTGATAAAAGGATATTTCCATCTTTCCAATAGCTATTATCTTTATCATCGACTTGAAAAACTCCAGTTATTTTGATATCTATAAAATTATCACTACTGACCTGTCTAAAAGCAAAGGTTTCACCGACCTTGAGGTCAAAGGTACGCTTTGTAGATTCAGATATTATTCCTTCTATGGTATCAGAGGAGCCATCAGAGCTAAACAGGTTTCCCTCTAAGATATTTATATTATTTTCTATATTACTGATAGATTTTAGAGAGATACCAGGTCCCTTTTCATCTACGGTTTCCCCTTTGTCATTGTATCTTGCTACAGAAAAATCATCACAAGAAATCTCTGTTTTCTTGTTCATCACTGGCATTCCCAAGTCATTTATTATTCCTTCAATAGAAGAATCAAAAGCAAGGTTTGAAGTTTTAATTTCATTCTTTAAAGCATCTACATCTTTACTTTCAAAAGCACCGCTAGAAATCTTTTTGTTTGCAGTAAAAATCCCGGGAAATATATTGTCCACCTTTTGGAGCTTTTCTAAATCAGTAGCAAGAATTTTTTTGAATATAGAGGATGTGTACATAGGTACTGCGGTTATTATTGAGGTAGCTGTGATGAATCCAATAAGCAGACTTATTACAAGCCACTTATTCTTCATCATTTTTTTATATAAAAATGAAAGCATATGCCCCACCCCCTAATTGCATAAAACTTCTTCACCCTCTGATAAGCCAGAAACTACTTCGAATTCCTGAGAGCCCTCTATTCCTAGGGTGATGAATTTTTCAGTTCTATCTCCGTCCTTTAATACTCTAACATAAGGAGCAGAATTGTAATATTTTATTGCTGATTTTGGGATTTTTAGTATGTCATCTTTAGAATCTAGGTGAATTGATAATGTAATTGAGGAACCTAGTTTTTCTGGAGGTAATGAGTCCATTTCTATGCGTATTGAATTGTAGCTTTTATTGTTGGTTCCACTTTGTAGCATAGATTGAAATGGAGTTATATCTAGTTGAGATATCTTTCCCTTTTCTCCATTTTTCCCTGTGACTTCCATGCCTACTTTTAATGAATCATTTTTTTCAATGCTTCCTTCAACCACTAAGGAGCTAACGTCAGATACCATATATATAGGCATACCAGAAGAGATCATCTGACCAGGAAGAATATTAGGATATTGATATGTTATTTGACCACTTATAGGAGCTACAAGAGTAAGGTTTGCAAGGTCACTTTCTAGTTTGTCTATCTTCAATTTTTGTAGGTCAAGATCCAACTTAACTCTATCTATATCGTTTTTAGAGGATTCAGCATTGTTCAAAAGTTCTTTGTAAGAATTATTGATTTGATCATAAACTAATTTAGCTTGTTTTAGAGAAATCTTCACATCATCCGTGTTCATTTCGGCAATAGTCTGTCCTTTAGTTACGGTATCACCAACCTTTACATGGAGTTTTGTGATGACACCAGTTCCGTCCTTAAAGGAAGCAATTTCGCTATTTTTTGGAACTACAAAACCATTTAGTGATAGTTCCTGAAGTATTGAGCCTTTAGTAACAGCAACTGTTTTCATTTCTACATCGCTAGGAGTTATGAGAGGAGGAGCCACTACAGCTTCTTCTTTTGGAAGACATCCGCTAAAGGTTACTGTAAGGGATGCACAAATTATACAAAGTATACAAAGTGATATCTTAAAGCGATTCATATTAATACCTCTTTTCATTAATCAATATTAATTATCTAAGATTATTTCATCACCTTCATTAACTCCTGATATGACTTCAGCTTCAGTGTCAGTGACTACACCAAGAGTTACGAATCGTTCTATCTTGTTTTCTCCATCTTTTATTTTTACGTAAGGTTTATCATCGAAGTACTTGACACCATTGGCTGGTATCTTTATGACATCTGGCTTGTTTTTTAAACATATCTTAAGGCTTATGGAACTTTGAATCTTGTCTATAATTTCTTTAGGAAAAGCAATTGTTATATTAGAGTCATCACGATTAGACTCTGAATTAGCGTTTACCGTTTTAGGTGGTACTCCTATTACTTTTCCTTCATTATTTTCTGAATCAGTGACTTTCATTCCAAGCTTTATGTTATCTAAGGGTGAAAAAGGAGCAACTAAAATTTTACTAGACATATCGGCTATAATACAGAGCCGGGCATTTGTAGGTAATTTTATACCAGGCTCAAGGCCTTCCATTATATAAAAGATATTCCCATCCATAGGCGATACTACGTGGAGGCTGTCCAAATTTTTTTGAGCTCTCTCAACATTTAAATTTTCCACCTCTACGGCTAATCGTGCATTTTCTTTTTCTACATCTGTAGAGCTAGGATTATCTAAGACGGATTGATATTGGTTATTTACCTTTTCACGTAAGAGTTTTGCTTCCTTTAAAGCAAACTCACACTCAGAAGTATCAAACTCGGCTATGACTTCTCCTTTTTTCACATCTTCTCCTTGATTGAAATTAAATTTTAGAAAAGTTCCATTTACACGAGTAAGAGAAACAACTTGGAAGTTATCGTAAGATATATTGGCGGTTATAGGAAGTGTTTGAGTTATGGTGCCCTTGACTGCTTTTTCTGTTTTCAAGGTGCCCATAGCAACAGGCTTGAAATCATCAAGGGCATTAGTTTCATTACTTGAGCATCCTGAAGCTGTAATCATACAGGATGCACAAATAATTAAGGAGACTAATAATTTATTTCGACTAATCATAGCATTCCTCCAGAAATTCTTAGAATAAAACTCATTTACATTATATAGTACGCATGGAAAATTATAAAGTAACGCTTTTTAAAGGATTATTTAGAATAAAAAATGTGAAGTCAAAATTAAAATTCTAAATTTGACTTCACATCTTATTTTTAAAATTGATTATAGTTTTTCACCGTTAGATATATTTATAAATGAAATTTCTCCATCTTCATATATACAAACACTTGGTATACCATCACCTTTAGGTACAGAAATAGATCCAGGATTTATGTATGTAACTCCGTTTTTAGTAATGCATTTTCTTATATGAGTGTGACCTGTTATTATTACATCTGCTTTGTAGGTTGATGCTATATTTTCAAGGTCACAGTCTTCATGATTATGACCATGAGTCATTATAAATCTTGCACCATCTTTTTCATAAACTATGTATTCACTTATCATTGGAAGACCTAAAACCATAAGGTCCACTTCAGCATCACAGTTCCCTCTAGATATCAAAATAGGAATAGGACATTTCTTAATTTCTTCAACTAAGGCTTTAGGATTATATCCATCTAAGATTGGATTTCTAGGACCATGATAAAGTATGTCTCCAGCACACAAAATCATATCGCATCCACTAAAGTATCCTAGAGCTTTCAAAAACTTTTCTGGATATCCATGAATATCGGACAATATTGCTATTTTCATTAATGACACCTTCTTCAATTACTATTTTGAATAATATTTTAATATATATTTCACTTTGTAACAACTCAAATGTAAAAATTGTGATATAATAGTAATATATTTACATAAAGTAAAATAAAATTAATTAAATATTTGGCCTAAAAAATCTTTTAATAATCATTTTGCGGAGGAGGATTTTTATGAAATATGAGAAAATACCACTACCATATGCTTATGATGCATTAGAGCCATACATTGATGCTGAAACTGTAAATATTCACTACAACAAACACTTACAAACCTATGTAAACAATCTAAACGCACTTCTAGAAAAATACGATAAATTTACTGACGACAAATCAATTGAACAAATACTTTCACACACAGACAAGATACCAAAAGACATTAGACAAGGTGTAATAAATCAAGGTGGAGGAGTAGCAAATCATAATTTATATTTTTCACTTCTATCTCCAAATCCTAAAAAATCACCAGAAGGAAAATTGTTAGAAGAAATAAATAATACATTTGGTAGTGTTGAAGAACTTAAAGAAAAATTAAGTGCAGCAGCAGTATCTCAATTTGGTTCTGGTTATGGTTGGCTTGTAAAAACAAAACATGGACACTTAGAAATAGTACAGACTCAAAATCAAGACACGCCTTTAAGTAAGGGCCTTAAACCCATATTAACTATAGATGTATGGGAACATGCCTACTATCTAAAATATAAAAATCTAAGAGCTGATTATGTTAAAAATATATGGAATATAATCGATTGGGCTAAAGTTGAAGAATACTATAATTGTTAGAATACGAAAGATTCAAGTTATAAAACACCACCTTAAAGCATAAGCATATAAATGTTGATTTAAAAAGAGTATACCTCAAAACAGGTACAGTATTACGGAAAAATAAAAGGTTCTGGTAATAAAGATACCTGTTTTTTTACAATATAAAAAATTAATTAAACTATAGATAAAGGGGGAAAGTTTATGATGAAAAACTCAAGTCGTAAGGTAGAAGCTAAAGCTTTATCAAAAAAAGAAAGTGATAGCAAGAAGAATACTAAAGCAAAAAAGGAAAGGATAAATAAAAGTACTATTACAGAATACAATGCTTATTTGTTTCATGAAGGAAAGAACTACAACACCTATGATATTTTAGGTTCTCATATGGTCATAGAAAATAATAAACATGGAGTTAGATTTTCCACTTGGGCACCTAGAGCTAAGAATATATGGGTAGTTTGTAGCAAAAATGATTTCGAAATTCATGATGAATATAAGATGACTAAAATATCAGAGGGCGGAATCTGGAGTGTATTTATTGAAGATATAGAGCCAGGAACCTTATATAAATATGCCATAGAAAGTGAAAAATCCGAAGTCGTATTCAAATCAGATCCATATGCAATAATGTCTGAGATTAGACCAAATACGGCTTCTATAGTATACAAGAAAGAAAGATTCAAATGGACAGATAGAAACTGGAATTCAAGAAGAAGCAGAAAAAAATTATATGAGAGTCCCATAAATATATATGAAATGCATATAGGTTCTTGGAAAAGAAAAGATGGAAAGTTTCTAACATATGATGAGTTAGCGGAAGAATTGCCTGATTATTTAGAAAATATGGCCTATACTCATGTAGAATTTATGCCTTTAGTTGAATATCCTTTAGATGCATCTTGGGGATATCAGGGAACAGGATATTATTCTCTCACATCTAGATATGGAACAATAGAGGGATTTAAAAGGCTTGTGAATAGACTTCATGAAAAAAATATTGGTGTGATATTAGACTGGGTTCCAGGGCATTTCTGCAAAAATATTTATGGATTATATATGTTTGATGGCACTCCAACTTATGAGTATGAAGAGTTCTGGAAGGCGGACAATAAAGGTTGGGGAACTTTTAACTTTGATTTAGGAAAACCTGAAGTTAGAAGTTTTCTCATATCTAATGCTCTTTACTGGATAAAGGAATTTCACATAGATGGACTTAGAGTAGATGCAGTTTCTAACATACTTTATTTGAGCTATGGAAGAAAAGATGGAGAGTGGGTTCCAAACAAATATGGTGGAAATGAAAATATAGAAGGAGTAGATTTTCTAAAGGAATTGAATAAGGCTGTATACGATGAAAATCCGCAGATAATGATGATTGCTGAAGAGTCAACTACATGGCCAAATGTAAGCAAGCCTTTAGAAGAAGGTGGCTTAGGTTTCAAATTTAAGTGGAACATGGGATGGATGCATGATTCTTTAGAGTATATGGAACTTAGCCCAGAAGAGAAAAAGAATAGTCACAATAAATTGAATTTTGCAATGATGTATCAATATAGCGAAAACTTCATTCTTTCAATATCACATGATGAGGTTGTTCATGGAAAAAAATCATTAATAGGAAAGATGTATGGTGACTGGTGGAATCAATTTGCAGGGGTCAGGACTTATCTATCCTACATGATAGGTCATCCTGGAAAGAAGCTTACTTTTATGGGTATGGAATTCGCACAGTTTATAGAGTGGAGGGAGTATGAGGAGCTTGAGTGGAAGCTTATAGATGAGTTTCCAATGCACAAGATGACTCAAGATTTTGTTAGAGATTTAAATAAACTTTATATAGAAAAGAAAGCACTATGGGAACTTGATGACACTGTAGATGGATTCAAGTGGATAGATGCTGACAATAATAAACAGAGCATAATCAGCTTTATTAGAATGGGGAAAAAAGAGAAAGATACACTTATTTTTATTTGCAATTTTACTCCAGAAGTTTATTACGATTTTAGAGTAGGTGTGCCTTATTTAAGCGATTATGTTGAGATAATAAATAGCGACAATAAAAAATATGGAGGATCTGGACAAGTCATGGGAGACAGTCCATTAATAGTTCAAAATATAGCAAGCCATGGTCAGCCTTACAGTATAGAAGTAAAGGTTCCACCAATGGGTTCAATGGTTATAGGATTATATGATGGGGGGAAATATTAATGAAAGTACTTATAGCAGCTTCAGAGTCATATCCTTTTATAAAGACAGGAGGTCTTGGTGATGTTGTTGGAGCATTACCAAAGTCATTGAAGAAGGAAGGCGTAGACGTTAGAGTAATCATGCCAAAGTATAAAGATATAAGGCAAGATTTGAAAATGGAACTTAACTTTGTGAAATGGTTTATGGTAAGGCTAAGTTGGAGAAATCAGTACTGTGGGGTATTCGAATATACCATGGATGGCGTTAAGTATTACTTTATAGATAACGAGTACTATTTTAATAGGGATGGACTTTATGGTTACTATGATGATGGCGAAAGATTTGCATATTTTGATAGGGCAGTCCTTGAGGTTTTAAAGGAGATAAACTGGAAGCCTGATGTTATTCATTGCAACGATTGGCATACGGGAATGATACCAGTTATGTTAAAAGTTGAGTATAAAAAGAATGATTTTTATAAAAATATAAAGACCGTATTTTCCATTCATAACATATTATATCAGGGAGTATTTGATCCGAAGGTACTTCCAGATATATTTGGATACGACATGAGACTATTCAATGATGGAAGTCTTGAATTCTATGGAGGTATGAGCTTCATGAAAGGAGCATTAAATTATTCTGATAGGATTTCTACTGTGAGCAATAGTTATGCAGAAGAAATTAAAACGCCTCAATATGGAGAGCGTCTTGATGGAATCCTTAGAGATAAAAAGGATAATTTGAAAGGTATCCTAAACGGAATAGATTATAGTGAATATAACCCAACCCTTGACAAATATATCTTTAAAAAATATAGTTTAGAGACTTTTGAGGAAAAGAAAAAGAATAAAGTGAAACTTCAAAGGGAACTAGGACTTACATTGAATAGAGATGTTCCTGTTATAGGGATGGTTTCAAGACTTACAGCTCAAAAGGGCGTAGATCTAATTATGGATGTGGTAGATAGAATCCTTCAATATGATGTGCAGCTAGTGATACTAGGAACTGGAGATAAATACTATGAGGATCAATTTATTAATCTTCAAAGGAGATATAAAAATAAGGTATCAGTAAATATAAAATTCGACAATGCACTTTCCCACAGAATTTATGCAGGCTCTGATATGTTCTTTATGCCATCCTTATTTGAACCATGCGGCTTAGGTCAGATGATAGCCTTAAAGTATGGAACTATACCTATAGTTCGTGAAACAGGAGGCCTTAAAGATACCATACGTTCATACAATGAGTATGAAAACAAGGGGAATGGCTTCAGCTTTAAGGGATATAGCTCTAATGAGCTTTTAATAATGACAGAATATGCCCTTAAGCTATTCAAAAACAAAGATATATGGATGAATATCGTGAAAGAGGCTATGAATGATGACAATAGCTGGACAAAATCTGCAAAAGAATATAAGGAACTTTATAAATCAGTGATGGAAAGTTAGAAAAACATGAAGTAATAAAAGCAGCTTTATTAGGAGGAGCATATATGGAGACGATGAGCAAAAAAACTTTTGTGAAGAACTATAGAAACAAATATAGGGAGCTCTATGGTGAGGAAGTTGAACTAGGAAGCAATCAACAAAGATATGAAGCCCTAGGAAGTCTCATAAGAGAGATGATTCTAAAAGCATCTATGGAAACAAACAAGAAATACAATTCCACAAAGGAAAAGCAGATTTATTATTTTTCTATGGAATTTCTCTTGGGTAGACTTCTAGGAGATACACTTTTAAATTTAGGAATTCTTGATGTCTGCAGAGAAGGTTTAAAGGAGCTAAATATCAATTTGAAGGATTTAGAGGAATGGGAGCAAGACCAAGGGCTAGGTAATGGAGGCCTTGGAAGACTTGCAGCTTGCTTTCTAGATTCCATGGCTTCCTTGAATATAGCTGGTCATGGTTGTGGAATAAGGTATAAATATGGATTCTTTGAGCAGAAGATTATAGATAGAAAGCAGGTAGAGCTTTCAGATAACTGGCTTAGAGAAGGAAACGTGTGGGAAAGAAGAAGACAGGATAAGGCTGAAATAGTTAAGTTTGGTGGAGATATAAAAGTTGAAAATGTAGATGGAAAACTTATTTTCAATCATATAAATTATGAGCCAGTTCTAGCAGTACCTTATGATACGCCTATAGTTGGATATAAAAATAAAGTGGCAAACAACCTAAGGCTTTGGAGTGCTGAAGCTGTGAATAATGAATTTGACTACTCATCTTTTAGAAGGGGTGATTTTCTTAAAGCCATAGAGTATAAAAATTCCGTAGAGCTGATATCACAAGTGCTTTATCCTGAAGATTCATTCTATGAAGGAAAGATGCTTAGATTGAAGCAGGAATATTTCTTCGTATCGGCAGGAGTCCAGAGTATAATAAGGCACTATAAAAAACACAAAGGAGATATACTCACTTTTGATGAAAAGGTAGCTATCCATATAAATGATACACATCCTACTTTAGTAATTCCTGAGCTTATGAGAATTCTTTTAGATGAAGAAAATTTATCTTGGGAAGAGGCTTGGAGAATAACCTCAAACACTGTGTCTTATACAAATCATACTATAATGGCGGAGGCCCTTGAAAAGTGGCCTATAGATATGTTTCAAAAGCTACTTCCACGGATTTATATGATTGTAGAAGAGATAAATGAAAGGTTCTGCAGAAGCCTTTGGGAAAAGTATATAGGACAGTGGGACAAGATATCTGACATGGCTATAATAGCCGATGGATACGTAAAGATGGCTCACCTTGCAATTGTAGGAAGTCATAGTGTAAATGGTGTTGCAAAGCTCCATACTGAGATATTAAAAAAAGAGGAAATGAAAAATTTCTATTATTTTTATCCAAATAAATTCAATAATAAGACAAATGGAATAACCCATAGAAGATGGCTTATAAAATCTAATCCAGGACTCAGAAATCTTTTATGCGATACAATAGGGGAATCCTTTATAAAACATCCTACAGATCTTATAAATTTCGAGAAATTCGCATACAAGGAGGATATACAAGATGAGCTTGGGAGGATAAAGCTAGAAAATAAAATAAATTTAGCTGAAATAATAAAAAACAAAACAGGTATAGTGGTAGATCCAAATTCCTTATTTGATGTTCATGTAAAGAGAATTCATGCGTATAAGAGACAAACTTTAAACTGTCTTAGAATAATGGATTTATATAATGAGCTTATAGAGAATCCAAACATGAATATAGTTCCTAGAACTTTCATATTTGCAGGAAAGGCAGCTCCTGGATACTATCTGGCAAAGAATACCATAGAACTCATTAATTCTATAGGAGAAGTCATAAATAGGGACCCTAGGGTAAATGAAAAGATAAAGGTAGTGTTTTTAGAGAATTACGGAGTTTCCTTAGCAGAGGATATAATACCTGCCACAGATTTGAGCGAGCAGATATCAACCACAACTAAGGAAGCATCAGGAACCTCAAATATGAAGTTTATGATGAATGGAGCTGTTACTATAGCTACATTAGACGGGGCAAATATAGAAATTCATGATGAAGTTGGAGACGAAAATATATTTATATTTGGAATGAATTCTAGAGAGGTATTGAACTATATAGAAAATGGCGGTTATTCTGCTATAGAGATGTGCAAAGAAAACAAGAGACTTGAAAGAACCATAGGAGACCTCATAAGTGGAAGGTACTGTCAAGATAAAAATGCTTTTAAGAGTATCTACGATAGCTTGATGGTTTATAATGATGAATTTTTTGTACTAAAAGATTTTGAATCTTATATGGATGTTCAGAAAAAAGTAGATGAAACCTTTAAGGATGCGAGAATGTGGCAGAAGATGTGTGGTGTAAATATAGCTCACTCTGGTGTATTCTCTTCAGATAGAACAATAAAAGAATATGCTACAGGTATATGGGGCTCCACCCTTCTATACAAAAACTTATAAGGAGGCATGCTTAAGACAATGACTTTTGCTTTTCACGATTCACAGTCAAAGGGATATAGAAATCCCTTTGGTGCTGTGAAAAAAGGTACAAAAGTTGAAATCATATTAGAAACTGAAGTATTTAGCAAAGTAGACTTAAACCTGACATTCTTTGATGGAAGAAAAGAAGAAATAGTGATGTGCTATGAAGATATGGGGGATTTAGGAGCAAGATACAAAGCTGAGGTAGATACAAAAGAAGAATTGGGACTTATAAACTATTATTTCACTATAGAGAATAGAGGAAATGAATATTTCTATGGAAACAATGAAGAATCATTAGGGGGAGAGGGGAGAATATATAGAGAAAATCCTAAACCCTATCAGATAACCGTCTATAAAGAGCAGTCTATTCCAGCGTGGTACAAGGAAGGAGTAGTTTATCAAATTTTTGTAGATAGGTTCTTCAATGGCAATAAAGATGGTCACATAAACAGCCCCAAAAGAAATAGTTTTATATATTCAAATTGGTACGATGAGCCTATGTATATAAAGAATATGGATGGAACCATAGCCAGATGGGATTTTTATGGTGGAAATCTAAGAGGCGTTATAAATAAACTTCCATATTTAAAGGACTTAGGAATAACTATTATATATTTAAACCCTATATTTAAAGCTTTTAGTTGTCATAAATATGATACGGGAGATTATGAAAAAATTGATGAGATGTTCGGCTGTGAAGAGGACTTTAAGGAACTGTGCCTTAAAGCAAAGGAAAATGGAATGAGAATAATACTTGATGGAGTGTTTAATCATACGGGAGCCAATAGCAAATATTTTAATAAGTTTAAAGAGTATGATAGCTTGGGGGCCTATGAGAGCAAAGAATCACCTTATTATAGCTGGTATAGATTTAGAGAATTTCCAAACTGTTATGAATGTTGGTGGGGAGATAAAAATCTTCCGGATGTAGAAGAGCTTGAACCAAGTTATTTAGATTATATAATAACGGGTAAAAACGCAATTGTAGCAAAGTGGATTAACTTAGGTGCTAGCGGATGGAGACTCGATGTTGCTGACGAGCTTCCAGACAAATTCATAAAATTATTGAAGGAAAGAATAAGAAAAGAGGATAAAGACTCTGTTTTGATAGGTGAAGTATGGGAAGACGCATCAAATAAAATTAGCTATGGTGAAAAAAGAAAATATTTATTTGGAGATGAGCTTGATTCTGTAATAAATTACCCCTTCAGGGAGGCAATAATTAATTATATAAATGGGGAGATGACATCGGAGAATTGTAAAAGGTATATGCTTAGTATTTATGAAAATTATCCTAGAGACATATTTTACAGCAATATGAATTTGCTTGGGAATCATGACACAGAGAGAATACTGACTATGGTTAGAGGTAATGAGCGAAATTTAGAATTAGCTGTCCTTATGATGATGACACTACCTGGAGTCCCTCTTGTCTACTATGGAGATGAAGCAGGTCTTACAGGTGGAAAAGACCCCGACAATAGAAAAACTTATCCTTGGGGAAGAGAGAACCCTGAAATTTTAAGTATGTATAAGAAGCTTATAAGTCTTAGAAAAGAAGATGAGATATTTATAAAAGGTGATTTGTCTATAGTTTCAATTTCAAAGGAAATTTTGTCATATAAGAGAAGCTACAAGAATAACCATATAGTAATAATAATAAACTCATCTGAAGAGGAAAAGACTATTTCATTAATAGATTTATTAAAAAATCAATTTAAGCTTGATTTAAAAGATGCTGATGAAAAGTTCAAGAATCCTAAAGTCATTAAACCTAAAGAGTATATTATTTTCAAGGATTTATAGAGAAGAACTAAGCTTAACAGTTTAAAAAGGGGGAGAATTTATGAGAAAGAAAGAGATTGTAGCCATGATTTTAGCTGGTGGACAAGGGTCCAGACTTGGAGTCCTTACAAAAAACTTGGCAAAGCCAGCAGTTCCTTATGGAGGAAAGTATAGAATAATTGATTTTGCACTTAGCAACTGTGCAAATTCAGGAATATACACTGTAGGAGTACTTACACAATACAAGCCTCTTGAATTAAATGCTCATATAGGAATAGGAATTCCATGGGATTTAGACAGAAGAGACAGCGGTGTTAGTATACTACCACCATATCAGGAGGAAAAAGGCGGAAAATGGTATAAGGGTACTGCAAATGCTATATACCAAAACATTGAGTTTGTAGACAGTTATGACCCAGAGTATGTACTAATATTATCTGGGGATCACATATACAAAATGGATTATTCAAAGATGCTTGAATTTCATAAATCCACTGGAGCGGAGGGAACTATAGCTGTAATAGAAGTTCCAGAAAAAGAGGCCAGTAGATTCGGAATAATGAACACCAATGAGGACATGTCCATATATGAATTTGAAGAAAAGCCACAACATCCAAAAAGCAATAAGGCATCCATGGGAATCTATATATTTAATTGGAAAGTCTTAAAGAAATATTTGAAAGTTGATGAAAATGACAAAAATTCTAGTAACGACTTTGGTAAAAATATAATTCCAGCAATGATAAGGGATAAAAGACCTATGTTTGCTTATCCGTT
The DNA here is from genome assembly GCA_022773025.1 of Clostridium sp. Taxonomy (GTDB): domain Bacteria; phylum Bacillota; class Clostridia; order Clostridiales; family Clostridiaceae; genus Clostridium_X. Next base: position 32,546 of record JALEZF010000050.1, read on the forward strand.
CAAAGGGTACTGGAAGGATGTAGGGACTATAGAAAGTCTTTGGGAAGCAAATATGGACCTATTGAGAGAGGGAAATGAGCTTGATCTTTATGATGATGATTGGAAGATATTCTCCGCAAACTCAGTAAGCTCAGCACAATATATAGGTGCAGAGGCAAAGGTTAGAAATTGTCTTCTTTCAGAAGGTTGCACAATCCATGGAAATGTAGAGAATTCAGTATTATTCCAAGGCGTATCCGTAGGGAAAAATTGCATCATAAAAAATTCTGTTATAATGCCAAACGTGAAGATTGGAGATAATGTAATTATTGACAAGGCCATAGTAGGAGATAGCGTAAAAATAAAGAAAGATTCCATAATTGGAGATGGATCAGAAATAGAAGTAGTGGCTAGTGGAAGAGGACGAAAAGAAGAACTTCTTGATGTGATATAGCATATAGAGGGGGTAATGTGATGAACGGGTGTTTAGGAATAATAAATTTAGATGAAAGCGAAAGGCGCATGGAGGAATTAGTGAACAATAGGCCTCTTGCATCAGTACCTTTTGGAGGAAGATATAGAATAATAGATTTTGTACTCTCAAATATGACTAATTCGGGCATAGAAAGTATAGGAGTGTTCACTAAAAATAAATCTAGATCTCTTATGGATCATATAAGTAATGGTAAGCCATGGGATCTGGATAGAAAGATAGATGGGCTAAGAGTATTTAATTTTGGAGATGATACACCATTTCTTGATGATGTTCATAATTTTTATAACAATATAGATTTTCTAGAGCTAAGTAAATATGAGTATGTATTGTTATCGCCATCATACATGATTTGTAATATTGATTATAATGAAGCTATAAAAGCTCATATACAAAGTAAAAATGATATAACTATAATATATAAAAATGTTCATAATGCAGATAGTTCTTTTGAAGATTGCGATGTGGTTAATTTAAATGAAGATAAGAAAGTTATCTCCATAGGAAGAAATATAGCAAGATCTTCAGTTGCGAATATAAGCATGGAAATGTATATAATGAAGAAGACCTTATTCATAGATATGATAGAAAAATGTATACTTAATGGTGTATATAAGAAGATAAAGAGTTTTGTAAACAATAACGTTGCAGCACTAAATGTAGGAGCTTATGAATTCAAAGGGTATCTTGCCTGTATTAATTCACTAAACAGCTACTACAATGCAAATATGGATCTGTTGAAAAAGAAGGTTGCCAAGGAGTTGTTTAATAGGGACAATCCTATTTATACAAAAGGTAAGAGTGAACCTCCAACAAGGTATGGAGCTGAAAGCAATGTAGTAAATTCCATGATAGCTAATGGTTGCTGTATAGATGGAGAAGTGAAGAACTGTATACTATTTAGAAAAGTTATCATAGAAAAAGGAGCCAAGTTAGAAGGCTGCATCGTTCTTCAGAAATCTATCATAGGAGAAAATACAATTCTCAAAAAAGTTATAACAGATAAGGGAACAGAAATCGAAGCAGAGGGATACTACAGTGGCTCAGAGCTCAAACCTTATGTAGTAAATAAATTACAAAACACAATAAAAGTTAAAAGTATAATTTTATAAATGAGGAAAAAGGTGCTACAAGGTGTATAAAATATTTTGTAACACCTTTTTTAATTTTTGAAAATTATGTTGACAAAATTATCAAGTGGGATTATAGTGCATATATAGAGTATGAACAGTATAAACGGTAATGACAGATAAAACTATAAGGTGAGGATAAATATGAGAATAATAATATCAAATAGTAGTGGTATGCCAATCTATGAACAGATAAAGGAACAGATAAAATCTGCAATACTTTCAGGAGAAATGGCTGAGGGGGATATGCTCCCATCTATAAGGCAGCTAGCAAAGGATTTAAAGATAAGCGTTATTACAACGACGAGAGCTTATAATGATTTGCAGCAAGAAGGCTTCGTCACCAATGTTCAGGGAAAAGGATGCTATGTGCTTCCTCAAAACAATGACATGATAAGAGAGCAACTGCTTAGAGAAATAGAGGAATCATTTATAAATGCATTTAACAAAGGCAGAGTAGCGAAAATTAGCAAAAGTGAACTTACAGAAATGTTTAATATGATGTTGGAGGAAGAGAATTATGAGTAATGCTATAGAAATTAAAAATGTTACAAAGAAATTTAAGGAATTCACCCTTAATGATGTATCTTTTGAACTGCCAAAAGGATATATTATGGGATTCATAGGCCCTAATGGAGCAGGTAAGACTACAACGATAAAGCTTATTTTAAACATGCTTAAACGTGACAGCGGAACTATAAAAGTTTTAGGGTTAGACAATATAGACGATGAGTCAAAGGTAAAAGAGGAAGTAGCTGTAGTATTTGACCAACCTTATTATATAGATGATTGGAATTTAAATGATGTAGAAAAAGCTGTAGGCATGTTCTATAAGAAATGGGATGGTAAAATTTTTGATTCTTACCTCAAGAGATTTGGGCTTTCCAGAAGTAAAAAGGTAAAGGATTTATCAAGAGGCATGAAGATGAAGCTTATGATAGCTGTTGCATTTTCTCATAATGCAAAGGTTCTTATATTAGATGAGCCAACAGGAGGACTTGACCCTGTAGCTAGAGATGAATTTATAGATCTTTTAGGAGAATATATTCAAGATGGAAAGAGAAGTGTAATATTTTCAACTCATATAACTTCTGACTTAGAAAAGATAGCTGATTATATAACCTTCATAAGAAAAGGACAAATCATATATACTGGAACGAAGGATGAGCTTTTAGAAAAGTATTGCATAATAAAAGGCGGCAATGATGATGTAACACTTTCAGACAAGAAGAACATCATAGGCTTAAGGGAGCATTCAACAGGTTTTGAAGGACTTATAGATGTAGAAAATTTAAGGGGATTTTCGAATAACGTTATAACAGAAAAAGCTACTTTGGATGATATCGTAGTTTATATGAATAAGGAGGGACATTAGTATGGAAAAGACTATTAAGTGCTGTAAATTAGACTTTATGATGATAAAAAACTATCTAGTTAAGAATATAGCCTTGCTTTTAGTGATGAGTATATTTATTTCAGTGATGAATAAGAATGTAATAATGATCTTAGGAATGATGGGCATATATGGAGTTATGGTTCTCAGCTACCCCTTCGTCTTGCAGGAAAAGAACGGAATAGATAATTTCTATGGAACGCTATCTTTAAATAGAAAAATTATAGTTAGAGGAAGATACCTTTTTACTATAGGACTTGGAATATTAAGCGGAGTGATTTCCCTAGTAAGCTGTATAGTTTTAAATAAGGTAATGAATTTTGGAATGACTATAGAAGAAATATTATTTACTGCAATAATTATGTTTGGAATATATATAATTTTAGCTTCATTACAGCTTCCAATATACTTTAAGTTTGGATACACAAAGGCAAAGATGTATGCAATGTTTCCTATATTTTTAATGTCTATGATAGTCATTGGAGGAACAACTATTATAACCGAAAGGCCAGAACTTATGGAGAAAATAAATCATCTTGGAATAATGATAGAAAATAATTCTTTAGCTGTAGGTGTAATGGTTGTAGCAGCGGTGCTTCTTATAATGGAGGTATCACTTATAATATCATCAAAGTTTTATGAAGAGAGGAAAGAGTAGCTTATGGATTCAAAGGATATAATAATTATAGCAGGTACTATGATTATTATAGTGTTAGCAACCAAATTCATGCCCAATAATCCAATAAGCCTACTAATAAATTATATAAAAACTTGTTTTAAAACAAGAATAAATAAATAGATTTTAAACGAGCTATCCTAAGAAAACTAGGATAGCTCGTTTAAGTTTACCCAATACCTTTTAGGCATATATCCTCGCTGCTGACGTGGATTGAGTCGCTCTTTTATAGTAGTGGATTTGTAAAAGCTCTTCCAAAGGATTTCATAATCCTCATTGCTAGAGGCTTTAGATAGAGAATCACCTTTTTCTTGAGAAAGAGGAGCGATGATGGATTCCTCTTTGTTATAGAATATAGCAAGTTCCCTGTTATAATCGTGAATTATAAAACTTTGGTCGTTAAACCTATTTACAAAGTGATTTACAAGAAGGGGGAGGATATTGTAGTCAGGTGTTATCTTTGAGTAAAATACCCTTGGAGATACCTCCTTAAATCGAACAAATCCTGTAAATCTATGAGCCTCAAGGGTGACCCTCCTAGAATATTTATCCACCAAAATTATAGTGTCATTATTCTTTGCAAGAGATATGGAAGGGCCATACTTGAAAGCCAGTTTAAGATATTTGAATGCTAAGGTAAAAGAAGCATTTGTGTCATAGAGATATAGATAGTAAACTTGCCTTAGTATATCTTCATTAAGTTTAGTCTCAATAGACTTGTAGACTTTACTGACTTTTATTTCATCAGTTTCTACAGCTATCTCCATGTTTAAAAAATTAGGACAATGATTTAAGGTGCTATGGCTCTCTACATTCATAGTCTTCAGATAGAAACTATCGTAAATAGCCGTAAGGAATCCTTCAAAAGAACCGTCAAATATTAAAGTTTTAATCATATTACATTTCCCCCGTGATTTTTGTACTTGTTATAGAAGTAAGCACAGTTTGAGAGAAGAAGGAAAGCTGCTCAAAAGGCTTTTCTGAATCCTGACTGAGGTCTATATTTGGACTCAATGCTCTATACAAGGTATCCTCTCTAAACTTTATATCACCATAATATCTTCCGCTGCAAGTTATAAAGTACACAGCTCTCTTTAGAGTTATATTCATTTTTCTGAGATCATCAAAGGTAAGTGGGGCAAGTCTTCTAGCGCTTATTATCTTTCTAGCACCTCTAAAACCTATACCTGGAATTCTTATTAAGGTTTCATAGGGAGCTTTATTTATTTCTATAGGAAATTTATCTAGATTGTTCAAAGCCCAAAGGCATTTAGGATCTACATTCACATCTAAGTTGGGATTTTTATCATTTAAAATCTCATTTACATTAAAGCCATAGAGTCTCAAAAGCCAATCAGCCTGATACAGCCTATGCTCTCTTAAGGTTGGAGGCTGAGTAACCTCTGGAAGTACTTTGCCTCGATTCACAGGTACATAAGCGGAGTAATAAACTCTCTTTAAGTTGTACTTATTATATAGATTTTCCGAGAGATTTAAGATTTTTAAATCTGTTTCCTTTGTAGCGCCTACAATCATCTGAGTACTTTGTCCTCCTGGAACGAATAAAGGAGCTTTTCTAAAGATTTTTCTATCATCCTTATTTTGCACTATGGACTTGGAAATAAGGGACATGGGAGTAAATATCTTTTTGCTCTCTTTATCTGGAGCTAAAAGTTTCAGAGAATCATTAGAAGGGAGCTCCACATTTACACTCATTCTATCTACAAAGGAACCAGCTCTCTTTATAAGAGCATCATCAGCGCCTGGAATTGCCTTAAGATGAATATAGCCATTAAAGCCTTCTCTAAGCCTTAAACGCTCCACTACAGTTGTAAGCATTTCCATGGTATGATTGGGATCTTTTATGATAGCAGAACTCAAAAATAAACCTTCTATATAATTTCGCCTATAAAAATTTATAGTTAAATCAACAACTTCATCTACGGTAAAGGCTGCGCGTCGTACATCGTTGGATTTTCTATTTATGCAGTAAGCACAGTCATAAATGCAATAGTTTGTAAGTAATATTTTCAGTAAGGATATACATCTTCCATCAGGTGTAAAGCTATGACAAATTCCACACTCTGAAGCAGCTCCAAGGGAACCTTTAGAAGCTTTTCTATTAGAACCTGATGATGAACATGATACATCATATTTTGCTGCATCTGAAAGAATTTCTAATTTTTCTTTTATATCCACTACAATCACCTCTAATAATAGTATACCAAACATATGTTCTTTTTAAAACATATATTTGAAATTTTTAGTTTGTGATAAAATTAAATAACAACAGTGATGGGGGAAATCAATATGAAAATAGGAATGATAAGGCACTTTAAAGTTGACTATATACCAGGAGGATTTATAACTTCTAAGGAGATTTGGCATTGCGAGGAACTTTATAACACAAGCGAGGTTACAGAAAATAAGGTTGATTTAGGTGGCATAACGTGGAATAGATGTTACTCCAGCGATTTGTATAGAGCCAAAAGAACTTCTAAAAGAGTGTTTCAAGGTGAGATTATTGAAAGTCATTTAATAAGAGAGGTAACTATTGATCCGGTGATAAATACAGAGAGGAAGCTTCCTTATTTATTTTGGGATGTAGCTTCTAGATTCCAATGGTATTTTAATTTAGGAAAATCACAAAGGGAACTTAGACGTGATACAGAAAAGAGAGCAAATGATTTTTTAGATTCATTAAAATATAAGGAAGATGAAAATATACTTATAGTCACCCATGGATTATTTATGCATGTTTTTCAAAGAGAGCTTAGGAAAAGAGGTTTCAAAGGTAAAGTCACATTGAGGCCTAAGAATGGCACGCTGTATGTATACTCAAAGAAATGAAGAAAAGTGTGCGTATCGAAATAACTTTTGATACACACACTTTAAGTTTAAAATTAATTATTGATTTAGATTTTGTTTTTTATTCTTAAAAAAGATTATTATATAATTTATCAAAGCTACGAAAGCACTTAATACAGCTATATACAGGAGATAGCTTCCCACGTGAAAGCCTAAAGCTTCTGCAAGAATTGCCACATAGAATAATACTGTAGATGCTTTGCCAAAAAAATTAGAAGGTATTACAGTATCCTTCTTGTACAAAAATACTCCTGATGCTATCATGCTTAAATCTTTTACAGCTATAACTATGAATATCCAAAAAGGTATTATTTGTTTAAAAGATAAGCAAAATAATACGGTTAAGAGCATTAGTTTATCTGCTAAGGGATCAAGAACTATGCCGTATTTAGTTACTAAATTAAATTTACGAGCTAAGTGACCATCTAATACATCTGTAAAGCCTGCTATTAAAAAGATTACTGCTCCGTAAATAAGTCCTTGAGTACCATAAGAGAAGAATACCAAAACAAAAATAGGAATCAAAAATAGTCTTATGGTTGTTAAAATATTAGGTAAGTTCATATAATCATGGCAGTGAATCTGCCGCACCTCCCTTGCGTAACGGATAATATACATGTAATTATAACATATAATTAATATTAAAAATACTTTGTGATTCTTAAAATAAGTTAAAAATTTGAAAAAATTATAAGTTTGTAAACAAAGGGGTGAAACTGTATAAAACCATTGACTTTTCTATGTTTTTTTTGATATTATAAACTGTCATTGTTATAGTAAAAGTTTACGATTTAGGAAACATTATAATAAGGAACATACTTTAGAGTAGAGGAGGAAAGGCAAAGCTGAAAAGATCAGTGAAGCCGAAAGAAGATGTCATCATTCGTAGTTTTAGGCGCTCAATGGGGCGATGAGGGAAAAGGAAAGATTACAGATTACCTTGCTGAAAAAGCTGATTTAGTAGTTAGATTCCAAGGAGGAAACAACGCTGGACACACTGTGGAAGTAGAGGATAAACAGTACAAACTTCACTTAATACCATCAGGAATATTATATGATAACAAAGTAAATATAATAGGAAATGGTGTTGTTGTTGACCCAGAAGCATTACTAAGTGAAATGAACTATCTAGAAGGTTTAGGCGTAAGCATAACTCCAGAAAAATTAATCATAAGTGATAGAGCTCACGTTATAATGCCTTATCATAAAGTTTTAGATGCCTTAAAAGAAAAGGCTAGAGGAGCAAACAGCATAGGAACTACAGGAAAAGGTATAGGACCATGCTATACAGACAAATTTGAAAGATGCGGAATAAGAATCTGCGATCTTATAGACAAAAAAGTTTTAAAGGAAAAGCTTCAAGAAAACCTAACTCTAAAGAACAAGTATATAACTAAAGTGTATGACGGTGAAGCTTTAGACTTTGACACAATATACAATCAATATGTAGAGTATGCAGAAAAGGTAAAACCTTTTGTAAAGGACGTTTCTGTAATACTAAATAAAGATATAAAAGAAGATAAGAGCATTTTATTTGAAGGTGCTCAAGGAATGCTTTTAGATATAGATTATGGAACATATCCATTCGTTACTTCTTCTAACACTACAGCTGGAGGCGTAAGCAGCGGAGCTGGTATAGGACCAAACAAGGTAAATGAAGTAATAGGAATAACTAAGGCCTATACAACAAGAGTTGGAAAAGGACCTTTCCCAACAGAGCTTGAGGATGAAACAGGAGAATGGATTAGAACTCAAGGACATGAGTATGGAGTAACTACAGGAAGAGCTAGAAGATGTGGATGGCTAGACATAGTTATCGTTAATACATCAGCTAGAGTTTCTGGATTAACATCTCTTGTAATAACAAAGATAGATACATTAGCAGGACTTGATAAGATAAAGATGTGTGTAGGATATGAGTTTGAAGGAAAAGTTATAGACTATTTCCCAGCATCTTTAGAAGATTTAGCTAAGTGCAAACCTATCTATGAAGAGTTTGAGGGATGGGGAGAAGAAATCAAAGATGCTAAGACTTTTGATGAACTTCCAGAAAACGCAAAGAAATACTTAAATAGAATAGAAGAGCTTACTGGCGTAGAAATATCTATAGTTTCTATAGGACCAAAGAGATCTGAAACAATAGAAGTTAATAGAAATAAATAATATAGAAAAATGAGAATGGCATGATTGCTGTTCTCATTTTTATTTGCTAACACAGAATAAAATAATCATAGGTTAGAGAAAATAAAGAATTTTACATTAACTTTACAAATTATAGTTAGAAATATAAGGTTAAAATAGTATAATTAAATTATTGGGGAAATATTATATAAATTATTATTATTATGGATATAAATATAAAAATAATGGCAAAACACTGCAATATTTAATAGGGAAAGGAAGTTGAAAAATGGGGAAACGATTTGAAAAGGAATATGAGTTTTTCTACCATGACCTTAATTATAGAAAAGAGCTTCTTCTGACTTCTCTTGTAAATTACTTTGGAGATGTAGCTATGACTCAAAGTAATGAAGAGGGTGTGGGGATAGAATTTCTAGATGCAAATAATATGGCATGGGTTCTTTACAAATGGGATATAAAGATGATAAGATACCCTATCTACGGGGAAAAGCTTAAAATAAGTACTACGCCTGTGGCATTGAAGAAATTTTATTCTTATAGAATTTTTGATGTTGTAAATGAAGCTGGAGAGGTTTTGTGTAAGGCTATATCTATGTGGCTTTTGATAAATACAGAAAAGAGAAGGGCTATAAGAGTTCCTCAGATTATGTTTGATGCTTATGGAACCAACAAAGATGAAGGCCTTAATATAGAAATTGATGAAGTGGAAGAGTTGAAGCAGATAGATTTCGAACAGGATTTCAAGGTTAGATATAGTGACATAGATACTAATATGCATGTAAATAATACTAAATATATAGATTGGGCTATAGAAACTATTCCCCTAGATGTAGTGAAGACCAAAAGACTTATGAGATTAAAAATGGTTTACAAAAAAGAAGTACATTATGGCCATGTAATCAAGTCTTTATGTGAAAAAAGGGAAGAAGGACACTACGTACACAAAATTGTAAGTGATGATGGTGTAGAAGTAAATTTAGCCGAATCATTTTGGGAGTAATTACTTAAAGCAGCTTAAGATAAAGGAGATTATATATGAAGAGATTAATGGTAAGTGATTTAGATGGTACACTTCTAAATGAAAATGGAGCAGTATCAGAGGAAACAGCAGAAGCAGTAAAGGAAGTAGTAAAAAAGGGTAATATATTTGCTATAGCTACAGGAAGGATATATTCTCAAACAAAACATGTAAGGGAAGCACTTGGTGATAAAATACTTTGCATCTGTGGCAATGGGTCAGTTGTATATGAAAATGGAAACATAATAAGCAAACACCCTTTGTCACAAGACAATGTAGAGAAGCTTTTAAATATAGACTTAAGTAAATATAGTAGCAATATAACTCTAAATGGATTCACTATAGAGGAATGGATTACAACAACTTTTGACGAATTCATGGATGAGCTAGGGAAACATACAGGCACTCCTTGCAGAGTATGTTCTGAAGAGGAATTTAAAAATCAGGAGTGTCTTAAGATATTTTTTTCAAGTTTAGATCATGAATGTCTTGTTGAACTTGAAAAGGACTTACAAGAACAGTTTCCACACTTAGAGATAGTATTCAGTCATCCATCTTGCCTTGAGGTCAATGAGAAAGGAATATCCAAATTTAAAGCTATAGAGAGCTACTGTAAGAGAATAGCTATGGATGTATCAGATGTGGTAGCCTTTGGAGATGCATTCAATGATTATGAGATGCTTAAAAATGTTGGACATCCCTGTTTGATGGGAAATTGTCTTCCAAAATTGAAAGAAGTAATAACTCACGGTACAGTGATAGATAGCAATATAAACAATGGAATAGCAAAGTATCTAAGAAAAAACTTCATATAGTTTATAAATAGATGATTTAATTTCTGCATCTATGGCAATACTTAAAGAAAAATAGCTTTAGGAGGAAGTCATAGTGATAGCAGAAGTTGCACCGAAACCAAACAGGGAAAGCAGAAATATGATAATCATATTTTTTCTAGTATTTTGTATAGGCTTTATAGCTGGAGCCATAGCAGCAAAACCTGTTGAGATTAAGTATAAAGGTGTGGTTCAAGCAGATGAAACTGCAATAGAGACTAGCGCTCCTATATCTAAAGAAGAGCCAAAATCTAAAATAACTGATGACAATAAAGAAAATCTAATCTTAGTTAATGAGGAAAATGATTTGGACAGTGACTATGTTCCAGAAGACTTGAGACAGCTAAATATATCCTTTAGTTTTAAAGGATATAGTGAACAGAAAGAAATGAAACAGGAGGCAGCAGATGCCTTGGAAATAATGATAAAGGATAGCAAATCTAAGGGACTAAATCTTGTTGGAGTTTCGGCCTTTAGGTCCTTTGATGCCCAAAATAATATCTATAATAACTCTGTAAAGATGCAGGGGAAAGCCCACGCAGATAAGTATAGTGCTAAACCAGGTATGAGTGAGCATCAAACGGGACTATCCATAGATCTAAGCACCCCTTCTATAAAAAATGAACTTGTAGAGAAATTTGATAAGACAAAAGAAGGCATATGGCTTAGGGATAACTGCTACAAATATGGTTTTATCATAAGATATCCTAAAGGCAAAGAGGATATAACGGGATATGCCTATGAACCCTGGCATATACGATATGTTGGGCAAAAGGCGGCACAAGAGATACATGACGAAACTTTGACCTTAGAAGAATATCTAGAGTAGTAAAGGGATAAATAGATAAGAGTGAAGAGTTTGGAGTGTAGTAGTTTTAAATTTAGAAATGGTAAATTAGGCTGGGGTCAGTTTAAAAGATAGAATTTTAAGTAAGGTAGTGGGTCTTTGAGCTAGGGGTGTAGAGTTTAAAGGACGGGGCTACCTATTATGTTTTTTGAGGAGAGGTAATACATGAAATTTTTATGATGATATAAGTTTAATATATACAGATGTATTTTAGCATACTGACAGAGTAGCTGCCACCAGTACCCTTAGGGGTACTGGGATAGAAGCCTTCTCCCAAATAGCCTCTCTTAGAAGCTATCCTAATAATATTTAAATATCTAAATAGTATTATTAACTCCTCACTGTGTCACTCTTCACTGCTTCAGCTACCGCTAGAGCTGAGCTCCAAGCCCACTGAAGGTTAAAACCACCGCAATCTCCATTTACATCTAGAACTTCACCACAGAAGAATAGATTTTTGCATAGTTTTGATTCTAAAGAATTTGAATTTATATCTTTTGTATCTATACCTCCTACAGTGACCTGAGCGTTAGCGAAAGTATTTGTATCGCTTACTTCAAATGTCCACGACTTTAAAAGATTATATATATTTGATTTTTCTTCCCATTCAAGTTCGTAGCATGGCTTATGAATAGAAGATATGTGAGCTTCTTTTAAAAGAATTGGAATAAGCTTTTTATTTATTATTCCAATAAAACTTTCCATGACACTTCTATGGCCAAACATTCCAAAATGACCCTCTAAAAAGTTAATCAAAGAATCCTCATTCATATCAGGTATCATATCTATTTTCAACTGGACTTTTTTCTTCATACTTAGGGCAACAGATGCATTGCTACTAACTTGAAGAATAGGTGGTCCTGATATACCGTAATCAGTGAATAATATCTCTCCAAATTCTCTTCTTATGATTTTACCATCAATAAATAATTCAGCCCATCCGTTAAATTTAACACCAGATAAAGCTTTTAGATGAGGATAGTCTAACTTTAGTTGGACAATGCCGGGAAGAGGATTTATTATATGGTGACCTAAAGATTTTGCCAAAGTATAGCCAGATCCATCAGATCCTGTAGCAGCCGCACTTTTTCCGCCTGTAGATAAAATCAGTTTTCTACAACTAAAAGTGTCTTCACCATTTTTGATGGATAGGGTAAATCCTTTTTTAGTTTTCATTATGGAGCTTACCTTTTGATTTAGGTATAAAGGTATATTCCGATCCTCTAAAGCCATCCTGAATACATCTATAACTGAAGAAGCTTGAAGAGAACGAGGGTACATCTTGCTATTTTCTAATTCCACTAGGGGGAGACCTAAAAGTGAAAAGAAATTTATAGTGTCAGATACTGAGTGATTTTTCAGAGTATCTGTAAAAAATCCATTATTTCTACTGTGATAGCTTAAAAATGGTTCCTTTATAGAGCTATTAGTTATATTGCATCTACCATTTCCGGTGGTTAAAACTTTTTTGCAGATTCTATCTGTACCCTCAAGAATGGCAACATCAAGTCCAAAATCTCTACAGGCAATAGCACACATAACTCCTGAGGCACCACCGCCGACGATTATAACATCATGATGATTCATAAGTTTATCTCCTTTATTTAAAATAGAGTTCAATAAATATTAATGGGGTTTATCATTAATTATATCATATTGAATACATAGATATACTTTAGTGTAATTTAAAATACAAAGGTATTATCTATAAAAATTTATTAAAATAGAAGTTAAAATAAAAATAATAGCATTACGTAAATCCTTGAAAATTAAGGGGTTAAAAAAAGTTTGAAGTTTTTTTGAAAAAAGTTATAAAAATATATTGACATAGGAGCAGAATTTCGGTATTATAGTCTATGTCAGGTTCGCAAGAACAAATGACAAGTGAATGTGATAAATGATTGGCTCCTTGGTCAAGCGGTTAAGACACCACCCTTTCACGGTGGTAACAGGGGTTCGATTCCCCTAGGAGTCACAAAGTATATGGGCGCATAGCTCAGCTGGGAGAGCATCTGCCTTACAAGCAGAGGGTCACAGGTTCGAGCCCTGTTGTGCCCACCATATACGGCTTAGTAGCTCAGTTGGTTAGAGTGCCGGCCTGTCACGCCGGAGGTCGAGGGTTCGAGTCCC
>JALEZF010000112.1 GCA_022773025.1 Clostridium sp.
ACTTGTAGGATTATCATTCGCGGATAGAAGCCCAGTGCTATCTATACTTAGATTAGCACCCACTTTTATACCTCCAAGGGTTGTTTTAGTTGCTATTGGCGGAGTAAATGTACTTGGCTTACCACTTATATTTCCCCATGCCACACTATCAGCAACCTTTGCACTTTCAGCCTTTGCAGTTTTGCCTAAATAAGCTGTATCGTGGTTGTGTGTTGCTGGTGGAAATGTAGCAGGTTTATTTACTATATCTCCCCAAGAGACAGAATCAACTCCACTAATTAAAAGCCATTTACCATTTGCATATCCATAAAATTTATTTTCAGAACTATTGTAATAAACTTGACCATTTACTGGACTTGCTGGAGCTACAGCTAAATTTTGAAGTCGTGCATTTTGTAATTCATTTTTATTCAAGTCTATATTCGAAAGATATTTCATGGTTTATCACCCCCTAATTTAAATATGCCATTCCACTAAATCCACCGACAAAGCTAATTTCTAAGCTATTTATATCAATATACTTTATATCCCCAACAACCTTATTTCCTCCACTATCTACTACTGTTACAGATGGATATTTACTTAAGTTATGCCTAATGATCCACTTATCTTGAGAAGAAATTTGATTATGGATATAGCTTTTATCTCCCCCACCATTGCTATTAGCACTACTATATTCCCCATTGAGGTTATTACTTATAGAATTTACTTTATCACTTATACTTTGCATTGCTTCACCGAAACTTGGTTCAATTTTAACTATTCCATTTTCATATGTCTCTTGGACTTCAAGAACTCTAATATCCAATTTTGTAGAATATTTTTTGCTTATTATCGTTACTAAGTCACCTAAATCCCATTCTGTTTTATAACCTTCACTTTCAACATTAAACTCAAAGTTTTTAACTTCTGGAGTTTCTGCAAGCTTAATCTTTCCCCTATCCTCAAGATTTACATTTGAACTTTCGCCAATATCTCTTGCATCTATAAATGTTTCGCGTCTGTCTAGTCCACTTAAATCGTCATTAACAATAATAACTTCTCTATTTTCTCCTTCACCTTGTCCTGCAACATACCCAACATTTTTATATCCAATGTTACTGTCTGTATAAATTATTTTCTCAATATTGTCGTATTCTTTATTAAAAATAGCTGGTGGATTTGTATTCTGTCCAGAAGTAAGATCCTTTCCTTCAAGAACTTCAAAAACAAATTTTTTATTTTTATAATCTAATATGATTTGGCAACCCAACCCACTAACATTGCATATTGTGTTTAATTCATTTGCAAGTACTTTATATCTGCTTTGAAAAGATATTTGTTTTCCTCTATGCTTACTATTTTTAGTTATTAAATTTTCAATTTTTCTTTTACTATCTTTTGGATTAGATGCATTAAATTCAACTAATCCAATTAGGATATCCTCCGCATAAGTATTAAACGAATGATAAGCAAATCCTGTTGGTGGAATAGTTATTCTATTTAGCAATATATAAAGTAAACTATAACCTCTTATTATTATCTCTTCATCATTATCATCATTGCATTCTATATGTTCTATAACGCCCGTTTTACTGCCATCTTTGTCTAACATAATATAATTACCTTTTACAAATAATTCTTTGTAAAAATCGCTTGTATGAATTTCAAAACTTCCATATGTGTTCCATTTTCTAATAAAAATAAGAGAAGTATATTCATCTACTTCTCCTATAAAATCTAATTCCTTATTAAAAAATCTTATGTTGTTTGTATCCATATGTCACCTTCTTTGACCCCTACTGGCTGACTATTTTGCAAATAAATATTTCTGGTCGGAGCTTGAAGTTTGTTAAACCATACGTTAAACCTTTCTTGTAAACCTGCAATCATGGCATTAAATTCAGTTAAATTTTTGGGTCTTATTGCACCACAAACCCCAGCTAGATATCTTTCATCAGTAACTCTTAAAGTATTATCCTTACTTACTAAGATTTGTGCTAAAGATAACTCATATATAATATTGTCTCTCTGCAATGCTGGTGCTACTGGACTGTTTGATGGAGTACCTTTTTTAAGTTCTATACTGACTTTACTAGAACCTAAATTAAGCTTTAACACGACTCTATCTATTCTTTTGTAATTAGGGTCTGCAGTTTCAATTATCGTTTTTGTACTATCATTGTACAAATAAAAACCTTTTACAATTGCAAACCCTGCACTTACTAATATATTCATCCCAGACGCAGTTACATTCAAAGTCATGGTATTATCAGAATTTACGCTCACTCCACTCTCGTATATATTGTCAAAATATCTATTAAATTCTTCTTGTCCATATTCTTGATCTCCATTAAAAAAGCCGCTATGTTCTGCCATGTTTAATCACCTCCTAAACGCCTAAATATCTATCCCTATATCGAATCTCTACGCCCTGTGGCTTTGAAAGTTCATCTGAATTACTATAAGCAATAAGATTGTCGCCTGGGACAAGTTCAAAAAAACTACTGTCCAAATCTATATAATTAAAAGCATTAGTTTCTACCCCATTTTTTATTATTTTCACTTTTTTGTTTTTATGTGCAGTGCTTATATATAATACATCATCGCTTGTTAGCTCTCTATTAATCTGTATAAACTCGCCAGTAGTCAGATTATCTATACGTGGATTTTTAGCTGGGCCATAAAAATATATTTCTACTGGCGTATTAACATGGCCAGAATAAGTTATGTTTTGTTTAGTTTCTCCACGCTGCTTGAATTTAAATGGCAGCTTAAATTTAAACTTCCATCCATTAATCCATGTGTTAATTTTCATTAGATTTTCATTTACTGTTTTAAAAAATGGATCTGCGCAAACTAAATCTACTTTAAAACTTAGTGTTTCATATAAATTACTCCTTTTGTCTTTAAAGCTTTCTACTTCATAGTTTATAGCTCTTTCTATACCACAATAATTCACTATCAACGTACCCTCATAATGTGGATTAAAAAAAGCTATAAGTTTTTGCCTTTCCTGTTCTGTATATTCCCCTATAAAATCAGCTATTATAGATATATCTCGTGTTTTTATATGTTTCTTGTTTACATACCCACCATCATACTGGTTATTATCCGTAATACTTATATCATAATCACTACTTTCTAAACCTTCAACACTTACAATTTTATATATAACCCCATCTATAAAGAGAGATTTTTTATTACTTTCAAATTTTAAAGTTAAATTTTTCTTATCCAAATGCTAAATCCCTCCCAGCTTTCTTTAATGCTCTAGCGTTCTCGCTTGGAGTACGCTCTGGATTAACTATAGTAACATTTTGTGTTATACCATTGTCATTGTGAGTTATCGTGTTAGTTGTATTATTTATTCTACCACCAGCAACCATGGCACTTGTCTTAGCAGTTTCATAATCAACTGTACCTTTTAGCTTTGCAGCTAATTCATTAATGTTAGAATTTATCTGTTTGTCTAAATCTGGCATTTCCGTATCAATTCCAACAGATATACCCTTAACAAGGTTTTTACCTATAATATCTCTCATAAGTCTAGAAGGAGAATGTATTCCAAGAGCATTTTTGAAGCCATCCATAATTCCACTACAAAAGCCGGTTATCTTATCCCAAAGCCAGTCTTTAGCATTCTTTATACCATTCCAGATACCTTGTACAATGTTCTTTCCTATGTCTAGCATATTACCAGGAAGTTCTTTGAACCAATCTACAATAGATTCTGCTGTTTCTCTAGCTGCTGTAGATGCTTTGTCATACATATCTGAACCCCACTGAACAACTTTGTCTATAGTGTTACTGAACCATTCTGAAATCCGGCTAGGTAATGTAGAGAACCACTCTATAATAGCATCTAAAAATTTCTTTCCGACTTCTTGAGATTTATTATGCATTTCTATTGCCCAATTATTAACTCTGTCTAAAGTGTTTACTAGCCAATCGTATATCCTTCCAGGCAGTTCAGAAAACCAGTTAACTATATTATCAATCCATATAGGAATGTTTTCAGCAAAATAATTGAATATATTAACCCAACCTTGGATTATAGTTCCGAGTAATTCTCCCAAAACATAGCCTATCTTGTAAGGTAACTCAGAGAACCAATTGACAATATTTTCAATCCATAGTGGAATAGTTTCAGTGAAAAATGCTACTATTGAATTCCATCCATCTATAAAGAATTGTTTAACTTTCTCACACTGTTCATTAAACCAATTAGGTACTTCTTCCGTAAAAAATGCTTTTACTGAGTTGAACGCTTCTGGGATAGTCTCTGTGAAGAAATCGCAAATGCCACCCCATACGTTACTACCTACTTCTTTGATATTCTCCCATATATTTATGACTGCATTCCTAAAGTCCTCATTTGTGTTCCATAGAACTACTATACCTGCTACTAAACCTGCTATTGCTGCTACAATTAACCCTATTGGATTTGCGAATAGTTCAATATTTAATAACTTTTGTACAACTAACCATGCTTCTGTAGCTGTTTTTACACCTTTAAATGCTGACACTAATTTCATAATCATATTAGCAACATTCATTGTCACTAAAGCTGCTCCTATTCCAGCAATTCCAGCCGCTATATTACCACTATTATCTAAAATCCATGCAAATCCTTCTATTATTTGGGGTAGATATTCAGATATTATTTCTCCTAGCTTAACAGCTAATTCTCCCAATCTTTCAGCTATATTAGATATACTAGTCTGAATGTTTGGATCAGAAAAGCCATCTGACATTTGTTTAATCATTTCTTGTAAAGCAGGCATAACATTTGTTTTTAAAGTTTCACTAAATGGTTTGAATGCATCGCCTATAAGAGACATTGTGTCATCTTTAAGAGTAGACCACATTCCGCTAAGGGTCTGAGATTGTACTTCCATACCTTGATAAAACTTACCACCTTCACTCGTAGCAGTTTTCATAGCTTCTGCAACCATTTCATAAGTTATCTTTCCATCAGACATTTCTTCTTTAAGTTCTGCCATTGATTTTCCTGTCTTTTCTGCAATGGCTTGAAGTGGATTAAACCCTTGATTTATAAATTGCATTAAATCTTGACCAGTTAACTTTCCAGCCGAAGCAACTTGAGCAAATACTAAAGCCAATCCTTTGAATCGTTCTTGATTTCCGAGTGAAATATCTCCTAACATTTGAAGATCTGGCATTATATCATCTACATTAATTCCAAAAGATAATAATTGTTTTGAAGCATCTGCGAGTCCTGTCATTTCAAAAGGTGTTTTTGCAGCAAACTTTTTTAAATCTTCTACATGTTTAGCAGCTTTTGTTGCACTACCCAAAAGAACTGTAAAATTAGCAAAATAATCTTCCATTTGTGAATTATACTTTGTAGCAACTCCAGCTAATCCTCCAATAGCAGTTCCAGCTGCCGTAATTGCTCCAGTAAATACTTTAAGTCCTGTTTTTGCAACGCTACCTAATCTATTCCCTAGATTAGCAACTTCTTTCTCTGCGCCAGTACTATCTATTTTAGTATCAATTATAATACTTCCATCAGCCACCTATTTATCACCTACCTTTCGCATGAAAAAAGCACCTACTAATGTAAGTGCTTAAACTTCAATTATTATATTTTTCTAGCATATGAAATAATTATACTTTCTTATTTTTTCTGTATTTACTCTAATTTTGAGAAGTTGCTATTTGAAGCATTGATAATATTTTTTGAGCAATTTCATATGAATTTTTATAGATAAATGAATCAGTTTTAGTGGAAGTGGTTATTAAGTTTATATACGAATTAGGATTATTCATGTCTTTTACTACAATTTTTATTTTCAGTCCACTTATACTGGTTATACTCTTCTTTTTACTTGTAGTACCACCAACTATAGCACCTACCCCTCCAAATAAAACTCCACCAGCAACAGCCTTTCCTAAACCACCTTTAGTAACAACAGTCTCTCCATCCTCAATTAATTCAAAATCTAAAATATCAGAATAATTAATTATTCTTGGATTAAATTTGGGAGATATTAAGATTTGTTTTGTATCATCATTAAATTTTATATACCCTTTAACTTCGCTAGTTGAAATAAAATCTTCAACCTCTTTAGAGTATCCTCCTTCGATTGAAGATTTCTTAAAATTTCTTGAAGTCACAATCATTAATATACCTATCACTAATATAACTATTCCAAAAGGTAATACTGGTATTGCGATTAATGCTCCTAATACTGTAAAAATTATTCCTACAATTAGATATACTTTAGAATATGTCTTATATTGTTTTTTAGAATATGATGTTCCAGCTTTCATAAATATATTTCCTCCCTTATGTAACATATACTACAATTATAAATGCATAAGGAAATTATTACAATACTTTGCTAATATCTCCACCATTTAGAAGTATATTATTTATTTCATCTAGCTTTTCTTTTTCATTTTTAGATACAGGAATTTCATATAACTTTTGCATTTTTTTATAGTAGTCTTTCTGTTCCTTATCTTTAATTTTAGATAAATCAATACTCCTATATCCCATAATTTTAACTATCATATTATCCTCTTTAAGGCTCTTAAACATGGCTTTAAACTTCCACCAATGCAAATATTTTATGTCCTGCAAATCTACTCTATACTGGTCTAAAAAAGCGCTATAGATATAATCGTCATCATATTCAAAACTGTATATTTGTGTTGTTCCTCTATCTTTTCCAGTGCTTTTAACCTTAGCTTCATCCTTACCACATTTATAAAACCATAATATTTTTTCTATAGCTTCATCAATATTAGTTGGAATAACAGGATAGTACAAGTCTAAAGCCATGTATATTTTATCCTTTTCTTCTATAGTTGAATCCTGCATTAAAAGTTCAAAGAGTATGCCATACCTGAAGTTACTATTAATTTCATATTCAACACCATCTATGTCTACACTAGTTGGAACTGTATCTATTAAAATATTCATTACTTTTTACGTCTTTGAGCTCTATTAGGAGAATATTTGCTAGTTATTTTTTCTATCTCTGATTTTTGCTCATTCATCTGAATAACTAATTCTTCAAAAGCCTTTAGGCAAGTTAACAAATTCACTTTATCTCCAAAAACTTTCTTATCTGTTCCTTCTCCAAACATTGTATTAAACACATCAAATATTGCATTGCATTGTGTTTCAATACCATCAACCATATTCATACTTTTAACTTGCTCGCTTATTCCATCTAAAAGCTTTAAAGATTTCTCATATTTTTTAGCAACCTCTAAATCAAATATATCTAAATCTCCTAATTCAACATTATTTATTTTCATTTACTATTCCCCCTAACCTTTAGCAGCGAATCCTTCAGTAAAGGTCTTTTCATCAGTTTTAAAAGTACCCTCAATTGGATCACTTTGACCTAAGAAAGTACCACTAATACCTAACTCGCCATCATTATCATCAAAGCTATCTACTGCTATCGCAACTTTAAATTGTCTTGCTCTATATCCTGCAGTTTGTGCTGCTTTATCTAAGTCGACTATAACATACTCTGTTTCTGTATCAGCACCTGTTTTTTGCATTTCTCCAATATTTCTAATATATTCAATAGCCTTATCCGAAACTATTTGATCAGTATTAAAGCTTGTACTCCATTCATATCCAGTAATGGATTGACTTGCACTAGCTTGATTAATATATCTCTTACTACTTGTCTGTGCTGATGGACTTTCATTCAACTCTGTAAATCCTGTTCCTAAAAGTTCAAAATTTTCTCCGACTTTTAAATAATTAGCTTGAATTGCTCTCTTTCTAATTGCCATCTATATCATTCCTTCCTTTTTAAATATTTTAATTTTATCAATCTAATTTATTAGCATTTTCTTTTACTCTTTCACTGATATCACCTTTAATAATTTCAACTTCTTTACAATCTATTACTAATGTTAAAGTTGACAATCCATCAACCTTCTTGTTTATAGAATAATCAATGATATAATCTATTTTTTTATCATTTAAAAATAATTCTTCAATAGGTCTTGTTCCCTCTGAGTAATCAACTATCTTTAATCTATTATGCTCCACTTACATCACTCCTTTATAATATTTTAATCTTAATTGTATCTGGAATTGCGCAGTATCCTCTGTTACTGCAAAAGCATATCCAGTGCTTGTAACCTTAATTTCTAAAGGTTCTAATCCATTATCAAGTAACGGAAATGTTTCACTATTATTCTTTTCCTCAACTTCTTCAGCAAACTTTTCATAAAATCCACTATTATCTATATTCTGTAATACATCCACTCCATAAGGCTCTCTAGAAGTAAATATAAAAGCATATTGTCTTATAGTATCCCCATTGACATATCGCTTTACAATAGGCTCTATAGGTATCTCTTCTATTGAGTAGGTGTCCGGATTTTCTTCTAGATAATTTACATTTACTTTAATAGCATTATTGAAGGTTTCCAAACATTCAAATGTTCTTATATAATCTCTTAAGGCCTTAATTATCATTTACTCCTACCTCCACAAAAATCAGCTATAGTTTTAACTATTTCGTCGCCACGACTTACCCACATTCTCTTATCCCACATCTTACCTCTTAAGCCACCTTGATTCATACCTTGCTTTCCGTTTCCTTTATTAGTGTAATATTGTTTTCTAGCATAAGGAGCATTAAACTCTATACAAGTTGGTTTTACTTCTATCATCCAATCCTTTAAACGTCCTGTTGCGAATGGAACATATGGATTCATTGATTTATAACACTCTTTTGTAAACTTAATCTGTGCTTCACCATTTTCATTTAAATTTCTTTTTAAAAGTATTTTTTGAGTTGGATTCATTTGAATTTTTACATTAGTAGGCATTATTTACATTCCACCTCCCAATGATTACTCCATTCTTGAACACCAAGAATATTAACAACATCATCAAATTGACGTTCTAAGTCAGCAATACTGTTAGGCTTAATTCCTTTAATATCAAAATCACATATGCCTTTCACAATTATGTCATTTAACCCAAAAGTAAAATAGTTTGCTCTGTCCTCATCCATTAGCATATTAAATCTTTTAGGCCTAACATAATTATCTAATTTATCAATAAAAATAAGAATGCTATCATCACGATTTAATCCTTTATCCGTAATAGTAGCATTCCTTTTGCCTTGCCAATTAACTCCTCTTATAATAGTTCTTTGATATCTATCAACGTCATTTTCTTTATCATAATACTTATTATAAAGAGTTATATCAGCATTCTTAAATAATACACCCACAATATCACCCCATTAACTTAACAAATGGAGCAGGTAACAATTCTTTAATATCATTAGTTATGGTCCATTTACCTTCATCAGCAAATGTCATTGATTGACCACCCTCACTAAATGATTTTACACCTGACATAGTTTTAAAATTTGCAGCCTTTTCAACTAACAATTGAACAGCTACACCAAAATTAGATAAAACATATTCTTTGGTCCATTTAGGATGTCCAATTACATTTAAATAACCTTTAATCTTTTCTATTGCAATATCCTCATTAGAGTACATTTAACCCCTCCTTAAAAGAGAGTAACTAAGTACTCTCACTTTATGCTTCATTCATAAGTCCTTTGGCTTTTAAATCTGCAATTAAATTATTAAATGCTGTTACTACTGCTGCAACTTCTGCTCCACCATCTAAAGCATCTACTTTATTTAATTTATTAATTACGGCATCTGCTCCTTTAGGACCTTGTGGTCCAGTTTCTCCTCTATCACCCTTAGGTCCTTGAACACCCGTTTCACCTTTATCTCCTTTTGGACCTTGAGTACCCGCTGGTCCTTGTTCACCCTTAGGTCCAGGAGTAAGTTCTATATTTGAAATTCCTTCTTCTATATGATCTAATTTTGCTTTTGTTATTGTTTCTCCATCAACCCATGTTTGCTTTTCGTATGCTGCCATCCTTCATTACTCCTTTCCTACTTTTGCTTCGCCAACCTTAGCTTTTCCTACCCTAGATGTCTCTAGGGCTTGATTAGGGTAAAGTGATAGTTCCTATTCCTAATTCTTCTCCATGAGGTAATGTTGGTAATGCAGTAGCAACAGCTTTAGTAAATTCTCCAACTGGATCTATAGATGTATAAGTTCCAACGAAGATTTTATTATCTAAAACTGAAGCTTCTTCTATCTTTCCATCACCAATAAGTTTAACTTCTTCAGCTGTTAAACCATAAATAGTCTCCCCTAATGTTTCATCTCCAAACATAGATATTACATTTTCAGGGAAATATCTAGCAGTAGTATATCCTTTTGTAGTTTCTTTCTTGTATTTTCCTTCATAAACCACTATTTGAGGTAAATCTAATTGGGCTAGTAGCTCATTTAATGCAGCTAAAGTAACAATCTTATCTGAATTAACTCCATAAATAGCTTTTCTTACACTAGCACAATTACAAATAGTTTTAACAACTTTTCTAGATGTTAATGCTCTAGTTGGTCTTGATCCACTTTCGGTTTCCACCGCATCAGCTAATGCAGTTAAATCATCTAATGGATGGTCATTATCTGGAGCTTTCCATGTAAATTTATTTTGGTTTCTAGTTGGCACTTTATAGTCAATAGTTACCTTTACACCATTTTCATTAATAGCAATTTTACCTGTAGATAATAACTCCATTCTCATTGCTTCAACTCTAACTTTAACTGAATCTGCCATCTTTTCAGAATCATTATAAAGTTGAGATAAAACAAAAGCTAATTCTGAGTCTGTTCTTGGATTATTTATCTTAATAATTTCTTTTTCTGCAATTTTAATCTTTCTCTTAATAAGAGCTAGGCTTGCAACACCTTTTTCAATTGCTTCTCTTGAAGCTAACTGAGTTTCTGTATCAAAAGCATGCACTTCTGCACTTACAGGAAGTCCCCCTGTTCCTAATATCATATCAAATTCAATATCTTGAATTTTACGCTCTGGGAAAAGTGATTCCCCTAACATTTGAGTAACTTTTCTTTCTTTAAAATAATTAACTAATTCATTTGTGTTAAAAACTTCTTCTAATCTTGGCATTTATTATTCACCTTCCTATCTAAATTTTATATTTGGTACTTTTGCTTTAGCAGCAGTTTTAGCACCTTCGTCAAAACCATCAAATACTCTATCTTCTCTTAAGTAACCTTCAACAATTATTGAAGCTGGAGCATCTCCATTTGTTACATCTACTGTTTTATAAAGAACCCCTATTGGATTACCTTCAAAACTTGATCCACTTGGTTTTACAACTGCACCTGTAGCATCAATGAAAGAACCAGCTTTTACATACTTTCTTCCATTCTCATCAGCTTGAGTAACATTTGAAGCTAATACAGTTCCTGTAAAAGTAACCAAATTCTTTTCAGTTACTAGAATCTCCATATCATTTGTATAATTTTCTTTTCCAAAATACATGTTTTATTCCTCCTCTTATTTATCAGCCCAAGGGTCATTTGGTGCTGAACTTGTTTGATTTAATTGAGCAGCTACTGCTGCACCAATACTAATTGGTTTTCCATCAGCTCCTTTACCAGGAACATAAGAATTAGATTTCATTTTTTCAGTAGCTATTGCTTCAAGACCTTTGGACCAGTCAGTAGCTAAACCGTCAATTACCTCTTTAGTTTTATCAAAATCTTCATCTAAGCACCTTTCTACAAAACTAGCTGGTAGCTTCTTATCGGCTGCGTATTTCATAGCTTGAGTCAATAGGTCTTTTCTTGCATTAGCTGCCTTTTCATCTGCTAGTTGTTTTTCTAAGTCAGCTAATTTCTTAGCCATAGGATCTTTAACTAACTCTGGATACTTTTCCTTAATAAAAGGTTCAAGTTCCTTCTCTAAATTATTCTCCTTCCAAGTCTTTAAAGCTTTGTTGTGATATTTATCATTTTCACTCTCCATATAAGCTTTAAAGTCTTTATCATTTTTCATTTTTTCCTTAAAGGCCTCTAAGGTAAGTCCACTTTCTTTTAGTGACTTAGCTAAATCACTATCTTTTAATAATTCATCAATATCTTGATCATCAGTAGCTTTTTCAATTAGTTTTAATAAATCTTTCTTTAACATATATTCCTCCTTATCCCACAAACCTCATTAAAAGCCTTGTGACACAAAATTATTTAACTTAGTTCGTATACTTATATCCCCTTGTACAATAAAGCTTCCACAAGACGATTTTAGGTATAAAAATAAAGCAGTTTAGCGCCTTACTTAGGGCAAAATAAAAAGCCTTAGTTTTCTAAGACTTAATTAACATTTAAATATCATTATCACTATTGCAACAAGCGTTATTTCAATGCAAGTTAAAACATGTCTAATATCTTTAAGCAGCTTAAGCTGTTTTTCATCCATTACGCTCCTCCTTAATTTTAAGCATAATAAAAGCACCTACCATTTAACTTAGTAAGTGCTTTTATATTACCTTTTTCAATACTTCTTTATACAATTCTCTTAATGTCACATCTTTAAGATTTAAAGCTAATTCATCATCTTTATAATCTAAAAGTCCAACATCAGGTAAACATTCTTCTTTGTCTATGTTTTTATAAACCTTTTTTAAATCTAATATCTCAATACTAGCTAAATCATCAGTTTCTCCTACATAATGAAGAAGAACCTCATAATCTGGTGTTTCATATCCATCAGTAGTTATATTGTTACAATCATTTATAAAACAACATTTAGATATAATTTCATCATTTATTTCATTTAAGCTCAATGATTTTACTACTTTCGCCATAACAACACCTTCTTTTTTATATTATTTAAATACCTTTTATTAGGATAATATGCTGTAATTATATCACTATTAACTATCACTATCAAATCTTTTCCTTTTATATTTTTAATATATACATTTTTACCAAATGATAGTCTTATCTCATCTGGATTTTTTAAACTTTCTACTATTTCATCTATATTAGATGGATTTAAAAATTCCTTATGGTCCTCTAAAATATGCCAGTATTGATCTATACTTTTTCTACTTTTATTTATAACTTCTATAGGTGTTACTATTTCTTTTTTTATAGCTTTTTCCCAATACTTCATTCCATTTTTAGCTTCGTTTTCGTCCAAAATACCTGAATTAATTTGTGATCTTAATATCTCCCAATTACTTTTCTTAGCAAACAATTGTAAATTCATCACTAAATGTTTTTCATCATCTTCCTGGACATAAAAGCATTTACATTGTGGATGTCTTGGCAATCTCGGTCTATTTGGATCATCTACATCAAATATTTTTTCATGATCATTCATACATCTATCACACGTATTACATAAACAAGCATTGTATTTAACTTTTTTTATTCCATAATCTCTAAAATATTTTTCAGTGATATCACTTTCAACTCGTGCTATCTCAGTATCAACCAATCTACTAACATTATACTTATTGGCATCAAACTGTTTCTCAATGTGAGATTTAATTTGATTAGCATTAACTTTGCCATCTAAAAAGTCCTTAACCTCTTTATGCAATCTTTTAGATACATCATTTTCATTATCCCAAATTCTATCTGAATAATGCTTACCATCAAGATTCCTATTAATTATATCTAATACTTCTTGCTGGTGAGACTTAATCCCATATGACTCTAAATTATCTTTAGCAACTTTTGATAAAATACTATCAACTTTTTTAGTTGTTTCTTTTGTTTCATTAGAAAACATATTTAGTATTTTACTAGACAGCCCTTTATATAAAGTATTTTTTTGCTTGTTATTAAGGTTCAACACATTATCAACAATAGTGTAAGTAAGCAAAATCATAGCTATTTCATTTAATAATTCTCTCATATTTATATTTTGTCTCTTATAAACTTCTTTCAATTCTTCCTCAGATGATTTATATAATTCTTCTAAAAATTTCTCTCTATCCATCATTCATCACCATGTTCTAAATCAGGAATATTATTCATTTCTTCCTGCTGTTCTTTTTTAACCTTTTCAGCTTCAGCAACTTTATTATTAATAAAACTAAATAATCCTCTAGCAGTATCTTTAGAAATAACTCCTTCTGGAGTTTGATTTAACATCTGAGCTGTAGCCAAGTCATCACTTGGAATGTTTGGAGTATAAAGAGCTTTAACATCTTTATAATCATATTTAAGATTTTTCTTTATATCTAAGTAAATAAATAAAAATCTCAATCTATTTTTAACTATATTCTTATGAGCCTTTATCTGTAAATTACACTTATTCTCTAGAACTATCAATCTAGATCTTAAAGCAATACCACTTAAATTACTTTGAAGCTTTTCATTATGATTTATATGACAAGCTATCTGGTACATAGTATCTTCGTATCTATCAAGAGTATTCTGAATGAAAGTATCATTAATTTCTTTTATCAACCATTTAGAGTCTGATTTATCACCTGGTAACTGAATTACACCTAATCGCTTCATATCATCTATTTCATCTTCATCTATCTGACAATTCTTAAACAACAAATAAGCATTTCTAAAATCGCTTATCTCATTACCAATATCGCTTAGATTAGTCTCAAAAGCATCTTGAAGTCCTTTTAGATCTTTATATAAACTATCGTCATAATCTTCATCAGTTAATTCTCCAATAGTAACTGGAACTTCTCCAAAAATATTTACACTCGGACTAGCTATCTCATTAAATTTATTATCAAAGTGATATATCTTATCTGAAGTATAAACATCAATGTAAGAAGTAGTTGTTTCAAAATCATTTTTAAAAGAATGAATAAAAAAAAGAACTTTCTTTGAAGATTCATCATAATAAGCATATCCTTCTGTTGGTTTTATAATCTTGCTACAAAAATCAGCTTTATCATCAATATAATATAGCTCATACACTTTTGTGAAAATCAGTAAGTACTTCATTAAATCTGTATCATGCAGTTCATTCCAATGTGCTGTATAATAATCAATATCCTTTATTATATTAGAGTTGTCTGTTCTAGATTCATAAGTTATATCATTACCTAAAGTATAAGCTACCTCTTCTTTAATAAACTTCTTAATATAATTTGTGTTTATTTTAAGATTAGATCTTTCAGTAACAAAGAGATATTTTTTAATAGCATCAGTATCTCCTTTATAATACTGATACATCTTTTCATAAATATTTTTAAACACATGATAACTTCCATAAGCTTTTTTAATAAGTTTTAAATGTTCTGGATTAGAGAGGTCTAATCCTATTTCTTTTCCAAACAACTTTTTTATTAAATCATTTATTGTCAAATTCCGAACCTCCTTCTATCCAGTAATTTTATTTTTCTAACAACCTTTATAGTATCAACCTTCAACCAAAATTCAGCACTTACGTCAGCAGCATCATCATGGACTGTAAACTTTTGTCCTGCAAAATCCATCAGCTGATTTGTAAATTCACTATCCTCTTCGGCAAAAATAAAAGTACCATTATTTACATATGGTACTATAGTTGAAATCTTATCATCCTTATTTTTACGTTGCATTTCATTAATTATTGTTATATTTCTATATTTCAATACTGGATGCTCATTTATAGCCTTTTCAAGTTGATTTGCATCAGCGCCGTTAAATGTATTCTTTTCTATATTAACATGAGTAATATCCTCATATTCTAGTAAGTAATCAATCATCTTTTGAATATATTTATCAAACTCTTTTCTAGCATTTATTTTTTCAAGCTTTGCTTTTCTAGCATACTTATTACCATTGCTAGATTCTGAACCAACTAAAAATGCACAATAGTCATTGTTAGCACCACCTGAAGCAGCTGGGTCCACACACAACATTGTCTTAATAAAATCATGGGTTTCGATAGTTGCTCTCGGTTCAGTATTAACCCTTTTAAAGTACTTTTCACCAATACTATCTACATCACCCTGAACCTCCTGTTTAAAAGAGTTAGGATTTTCAAAATAATCCAGTGCTAGCTCTAAACAATCCCAAAATTCACTCCAAAGAGTTGGAAATTGCATATCTTTTTCATGTTTATAATAGAACTCTTTAGCATCTTCAAGCCTATCATCATTTTTAAAATCATTCAAAATACATGAAAACTTTTTCCAAAGTCCAGTTTGAAAATAATGATCTAATCCATTAACTTTTTCACCTTTTTCGTTAATAAAATCATCTATTAAAACACCCTTGTACTTTTTAAATTTCCAAGTAGCTGATTTAAGCAATCTAGAGTAGAAACATTCTTTATGCTGCTGAGTTCCCCAAGCCATAAGTACAGTACCTTTTTTAACTATTTTACCATTTTTTACAATAGGACGTTGTTTAGCGAATTTAACATCATTTGAATAACGTAACCACTTCTTTTCCCTCGCCTCTTCTGTTCGGCAATCATCCTCGGATTGATAATCATCGAGTATTATCAAATCAGGTCTAACGTTCTTATATTTACGTCCACGCATGGGAGAGGTACTCGATATTGCTTCAATGAAAGTTTTATTTGTAAACTCAAGCTGAGTAGCATTACAAATAAAATCTCTATTTCTATCATCAAGGAGCTTACCAAAAGCTGATTCGATACGTTCATTTTCAATCATATTATCTTTTATATCCTTGATAAACTTTTCAGCAGTACTTCCTATATCAGAGCAAATAAGCACATAAGATTTATGTTTATATGATACTGCCCAAATACTTGGTCCCAATGTACCAAATGCTGATTTTCCAGTACCTCTTGATAATATACGTCCAAGTTGTTCTGGACCATTACCAATTACAGACTCCTGGATATCTCGCCACATTTCATGATGTACATCCGCAAGTGGAGCTGCGGCATTATCTTCTTTTGGAAGATATATATCCTGAAGAAAATACAAACAAAAAAACTCTAAAGAAATTGCTCCAAGCTCCCACGCTAATCCATGGAACCCAAACAAATTCTTAGAGTTTTCAAGTATACGATTTTCTGTTAATTCTTCGGCCTTTTTTTCATCTATTCCTATATCAATATAGGATTTTTTCAAGTAGTGATAAAGCAGCCATTTGTTACGTGCTTCATCACTTGGGAACTCAAATGGTATATTCAAGCTTTATCACCTCTCTCTTTTAATTATTTAAAACATCTTTAATGTTAACCTTTTTACCCACTTTAAAAGGTGGCTTAATTAATATTTCATATAAAGGGTCTTGTATAGATTTGCCTTTCCAATATAAATCAGCGTAAATCGTATTTACCAAATTACTGTTTTTTAGTAACAAATTCATATCATGTTTTTCAAATACATCACTTTGTATCTCAAATACACTCACATTATTAATATTTACACGTAATCTTTGAAGCATTGGCATTAAGTTTTCTTTTTCCACACAATAAAACGCTTGAAATCTAGATATTTTTTCTGGAAAATATATTCTTCTGTATAATTCAAATATCAACTCAATATCTACACTGGTGTCATTGAACATTGATCCACTAATAAAATATTGTTCTCCGTGACTACTAACTCCATCTTCAAACATATTATCAACTTGATTTTGCAATAAAGTAGTAGTACTTTGAGTTTCCCCTTTAAGATCTTTATACATTATTAGATTAATTTCATCACCTTCTTGAAGTTTGTTTAATCTATCTATGTGATAAAATATCTCCATAAATTTCTCACCTCCCTTATAAAATACATTATTCTACAAGAGCATCCATTTTCCTTCTTTAACCAGTTTCAACAATCGCACCATGTTTATTTCTTTTATACTTCCTTGACTTCATGCATTCTCTACTACCTTCATACTCATCATAAGTGAATTTCATTAATTCACAGTTATGATCTTTATTACATTTATTTTGAGGAGGGCAACAACATTCCAGTTTCCCATCTCTCCAAAATGTATATAACTTAATGTTTTTCATGCCTTCACCTCATTTTTAACATAATAAAAGTCGGTTATCGCTTACGAAATCCGGCGCGCTCCTTCTACACATGGTAGATGAGTAATCAATTCATTTTTAAGCGTTTTAAGACTATCTATTCATTAAGATGATTAATTTATCAGTAACACCACTATAAACACCTTAAAACGCTCAAGAAACTATTTATTTTCATACTCTTTTCTATATCTATAATAAGTAGGCTTAGTTATACCCAATAATTTCATGCACTCAACTGGTTTAATATCTCCAGCAAGAACTCTTTTATACTCTTTAATGAATTTATCAAAATTAAGAGCTCTAGGCCTACCATAATCATCCCATTCACCCCTAGCCTTTTTAGCTTCAATTCCTTCACGCTGCCTTTTCTCTTTTTTATCAAGTTCAGCTTGAGCAAAACTAGCATACATTTCAATTAGCATATTATTAATAGTTTCCATAATCATAGTT
Source organism: Clostridium sp. (assembly GCA_022773025.1). Taxonomy (GTDB): domain Bacteria; phylum Bacillota; class Clostridia; order Clostridiales; family Clostridiaceae; genus Clostridium_X. Next base: position 18,270 of record JALEZF010000112.1, read on the forward strand.
GATATATTATTATCCTTTGGAAGCTCAACCAAAGTTGTAGGTATTTCTAAAACCATAAGTCGTATACCTTTTTCTTTAAGTTTTGATATTTCTTTAAGTGTTAGTTGCTTATTTCTTCCTAACCTATCAAGTTCAGTAACTATCAAAGCTATTTTTTCATTAGGATTAACTTTAGATACTAAATCCATGTCATATATTAATTTTTTAAAACTAGGTCTGTCAAAATTCTTTCCAGTACATTGATCAGTATATATATCATTTGTTAATTCAATATTTTCTTTAGTTATAAAATCGTTAATTTCTTTAAGTCCTCTATCTAAATGTTGATCTTCAGTAGAAGTCCTATGATATGCAAAATATAACATGATAACACCTCGGCTTTTTAAAAATATTATAGAATTTCCGTAGTCGGTCAACGAGGTTTGAAAGAAAAAGCATTTTAGAAGGTACCCCTCATTTTCGACATACGACTATTCCTTCACTACTTTCTATAATATTAGCATACTCTTATAGTATCAAAATGTCAACATTATATTTTGATACCGATTTATTATTAAAAACCTTCTTTAAACCTTATAAATACGTGCGATTTAATAATGGTATCATAAGTATACTTTTTGATACTACTTAACAACCTTTAGATTCTTAATATCTTCAAGTTCTTTCTTTAATGTATTAGTATCTTTATTCTTATCATCACCAGGAGCTTTATTATCTTCCTTAGCAGTAGTAGCAGTACCAAGACATTGATCTATTAGATATTTATTAGCATTAAACTTAACTCTTTGATCAGTACTTTGATTGGCCAGTAGTATCATATTATTTACATACTCTAATATGTTTCCTGTAATTCTGTCTTTGGCTGATTTTCGCAACGCCTGTCTACGCTCTTCTAGCTCAGCCTTAATTTCTGGTTTATCCAACCATCTATATAGTGTGCTAGGATGAACCTTAATTACATTCTTAGCAATATCAGTAACAGTACGACCTATAAGCAATTCATCTATCATATCACTTTGTTCTTTAGTTAATATATTCATTAGATAAACCTCCTTACATAAAAATAAGAGATACTCGCAACAAGTACCTCTTTATATAATTTCACTATTTATATTATAAACCTAACTTCATTTATTTTGAATGTATATAATATCAATCTAAAAAGTATATGATATGATTAACATATTAATGGAATAAGCTTATTTATAATTCTAGCTTTTATTGTGGCTATAGATTCTACTTCAAACCCTAGTTCATCTGCTATTTTTTCATGATTCATTTTATTAAAATATTTCATCTCAATTAATGATCTTTCATAATCCTTTAATTCTCTCATAGCATTGTCTACTCTTTGTATTTGATTTTGCATTAATTTTATATCATGTCTTAATTTAATTATTTTTTCATCTCTAATTAATATTTCATCTTCAACACTTGATGAAAATTTATTAGTTTTACCTGTTTTCTCTTCATAGCTTATAGCTCCAGTTCCCCTATAATCATTTTCTAACTCGTCTAAATCAATCATTTTATTTTCAATTCTTATCTTTATAGACGTATAATTATATAATAATCCTTCTATTTTTCTATAATCATTTTTATCATTTGTATTCATAAAATCCTCCTTAACGCTTGATATTACTGGATTTGAGTATAAATTAAACACTGTCTTAGATGTCTTAGATTAGCCTTAGATATAAAAATGTATCTAAGGCGCACTTAAAGTGTTGATATTATTAGTTTTATAGATATTTTATTTTTAAAAAAGTGTCTTAGATATATATATATTTTCTTATATATATAATATACTTTTTTTGAGAAGTAGTAATTTTATAATAAAGAAGTTCAAATCATCTAAGGCATCTAAGGCATCTACCACTGTAACCGTTGATATTATTGGGATTGAAGTTGCCTTAGATGTGTCTTAAAACCGCCTTAGATGTCTTAGATTAAATTTCATTTATTAACTTCCTTAATCTTTCAAGCTCTCCTTTAGGAAGTTCATGTATTAAGAAATCTGTTGAAAACCTTGTGAGAATATCTTTTATAACACCCAACCTTTTTTCTTTATCAAATGTATCTACAACATAATAGGTTAAAATAGTTCCTATTTCAGCTGTATCCTTTATACCCTTTAAAGCTTGAAATACTTTATCATTTGCTTCACTTTCTAACTTATCCATTTTATTCACTCTCTTTCACAAATATATATATTTTTTTATTATCTATTCTAACTTGTTTGGTTTTATATTCATGCTTACATATTTCTCTACTAAAAGCTATTCTACTGAGGTGCTTTAAACCATTCTCGCTGCAGTATGTTTGATATTGAAGATAAACATCTTTAGTTGATTCGTTTTCGATTTTTCCTTCTTCTAAAAAACCAATGATAGGATTGTTACGTTTCTCATAGTCTTCCCATGCATCATCTACTGACTTAGGTGTTGTAAATGATCTGTTATATAGAATTCGTTCTAACCCTTCTAGAGATATCTTTAATAAATACTCTAAAGATTCATTAGATAAAAGCTTATCTATTATGAATGGATCATAATCTGGGTCCTTCTTACTGAATTTAGCATTAAAAGGAATAAAAATAATTCTTCTCTTAAGTCCATCTGATAAGTCATTAATTCTTGGAATATCGTTACAGCTAAAAATCAGTTTGCTGTAGTTCTCAAAATCAAATGGATCTTTGCCTTTTCTCTCTACATTAACCGTTTCTCCAGTTACTAATTTCTTAAAGGTGCTGTTATCTTCAATATAACCATTACTTATATCATCGCCTATATTGGCCAACTTACCTTCTAGTTGAAAAGTACGGAATCTATCATTTAATTCATTTAGGGCCACACTTGAAATATTTTCTTTACCAATAAGGCGTTTAATTACATCTAATAAAGTTGACTTACCATTGGCACCAGAACCAGTTAATATAAAACATTTTCCAAGCTCATTCCTTCTAAATAATATATAACCAATCATTTCTTCAATGAGCATTCTAAGTTGTTTATCATTACAGGATATCTTATTTAATGTCTTGTCCATAATTTCTGAATACGCAGCTGGATTATAATTGATTGGTACCTTATTTTTAATCTTATATTCTGGAGAGAAATCCAGTAATTGCTTTGTTTCTAGATTTAACACTCCATTATTTAAGCTTATAAGTGTTGGTGATTCTGTTCTTACTTCTTCTGATTTAAGTTCTAGGTATCTCATTACCTCTAATCTTGGAGTACGTGTACTATTAACAATATACTGAAGCATGATGCGTTCTATTTCATCTGTTTCAGAAGTATAATATCCCTGCTTATATACATGAAGATTATCATTAATTTTTATAACATTATGCTCTCTAATTAAGTATGTGGCCAACTTCTCATACTGTAGCTTTCCTTTGATGTAAAATGATTCTTTGAGAAATGCTTTATCCCTTAGAATTACTTCAAGTTCCTTCTCAGATACAGGCTCTTTTATTATAAATTGATTGACCACCTTTATTACTTCTCTTATTTCATTTTTAGTTAAAGACTGTTGCTGCAGCGTTAATATATAAGCGAATAAAGTATCATTTCTTCCGTCACCTTCTTGGAGCTTAGAGAAATCTGTAGAGAATCTCTTACTTAATGGAATTAACCATACTGGAAGCTTATCTAAAGTATCTTTAGCATAAACTATTTCACGTATAGATCCACTTAAACATATTGGTGTAACCACGTTTTGATGTGGATACTTAGTTTCTGTTTTAATTCCAAGTGGTGTGTAGTAATGCTGCTTATTTGACTTTATGTTAGTGTTTAAAAAGTGAAAATGCATACCGTTGGAAGTTTGAATAATTATACAGTTAATATTTAATGTTTCTATTATAGCCTTAACTTTTTTGGCTTTTTCCATATCATCAATATCAACCATAATAGTTCCAGGTTTAAGAGTTGCTCCATAATCCTTCTGGGTTTTTATTTCTTCATATGAAATTGAATTTTCTTCTGATACAGACTGAACATTTGGTTTTTTAGTTCCAGTAATTAAAGGATAATAATGTTCAAATATTAAGTCATATATCTTTTTATCATTAGTTTTTTTCATGTTTTACCTCCTTATTCTTTAATTACTATTTTATCACTTTTGATGTATAATAAGGTATTAGAGGGTGGTGATTTTTATATGCGTTTAAATTATGATTGTGTTAGAGATATTCTTTTATATATCGAAGATAATACTGACTATGAAAATGACTATGTTTCATCTGACGAATTATTAACTAATCTTTCTTATGATAAAAACACTTTATTTTATCATATAGACATGATATATCAAGCTGAACTGGTGAATGATGTCTTTTATGCTGAAGATGAACCACAAGAAGTATCTAGATTATCTTGGGAAGGTCATCAATATTTAGATAACATCCGTGATAATGGAATTTGGAAAATTGTAAAAGAAAAAACTAATTGTGTTGGATCATTATCTTTGAAGCTTTTAATTCCATTAGCTGAATCAGTTATAAAACAAAAATTAGGTTTAAATTAAAGGGAGATAAATTCTCCCTTTGTACTTTCGTATTATCTTAGGATTAAGAGCTTAAATAGGAATAGTTAGATTAAGTGGGGTATCCCAATCAGTTTTACAATCATACGCTACAAATTCTTTTCCATCAATATTTATTTTGTGAACATAATTAAAATTCTCATCTAATAAGGTTTTATTATCTCCATCATAAGAACCTATAATATAACCTATTTCCCATTTTCCCTCTTCACTCATCCGATATTTAATTCTTTTTATGTGCATTTTATCCCTCCACCTTCGCCTTTTCTTAGTATTGTGAATTTATTTTTCAAGTAAATTAGCTTCTTGAATATTTTCTTAAGATTTCATGTAGATAATTTTTCTTTTTATTTTGTTTATAATTAATCTCGCATTTTGACTCGCTGCAATGTTCTCCATTTGTGTCATATGATATAACATGTCTTCTACTGCATTGGCAAACTAAATGTTCGACAGTTCCATCTTCTTTTTCTAGTTCTCCTATTGGCATATCTGTTTGGTTTTTATAAGATTTCATAATATCTCCTCGCTTCGCATTTTCTACAGATTGTTCTGGTGTTATATAGATGTGCATTAGATAACACCTCCTTAGCTATAATAGCTTTTCTAATACTATGAGCTATTTCTTTTGACATATTGAATATCATATTCAATCTAACCTCTCTTACTGCATCAAATCCACCTGAAGGTGTGTTGACAATTCCAATAATACTTACATCACCTATAGGTTCAATCAACTTTCTAACACCTTTACCTGGATTTATTGGTTTTTCTCTAAACTTAGTTTTACCTATTTCTAATTTATCTCCTAAACAAGCATCTATAGCTATTACAAAACTATCTTTTAATATACCTTCTCTCTTTTTGTCTATATTGAGAGCGTGACAAGGATCGTCTAAAGTGCCTATCACCTTTATATTTTTGTTTTCTAAGTCTTTAATAAAAGTTCCTATTAGGGGACCTAAGCAGTCCCCAGTAACTCTATCACTACCTATACACATAAAAGTTATTTTATCGTATTTTTTAATAACTCTTTCTAACTCTTTCATAGTGCACCTCACTCAACTTCTTTAAACACAAACCCTCTATTTAATAATTTTTTATAATGCTTACTTTGGGCTTTACATATCACATCAACTGGTATACCCATCATATCTAAACAGTTGAGTTTAGTTTGGATACTATCATGAAACTCTTCTATTGCATTGTTTATATCATTTTTTAATACAGCTTTTTGAAATTCATCATCTTCCTCTTTGCATTTATTAAGTTCATGAAACATTGTAGGTTGTCCTATTGGAGATCTCTTGAAATCTACTGGATTTAAAGTTATAGAATTTTTACAAGATCTATTAACTCCTTTAAAAAAGTTGAGAATTAAAAATAATGCTACTAGATATACGCCTACGATTAGAATTATTATCATTTGTTTGTTACCTCCTGTATAAATTCTTTAAGCTCATTAATTTTATCTACTACTAGCTGCAGACTCTCTAATCCAGTTCCATTTATTTCACGTCTTATGACACCATTAAGTGCTTGTTCTACAGTTGCATAAAAAGCAATTGGCTTCCATATCTCAACTTTTTCTATTTCAATGTTCTCATCTTCTTTTTTCTTAGCTTTTCCTTTTTCCATAATTTTTTTTTCATATAGAATCACGTTGAATTCATCTGTTCCAAGCTTGTATTTATCATTTAACCTCATCTTTAGTTACACCTCTCCTACAAAATCTTTAATTCTTTTTTTGGCTGTATCTATATACCACTCTTTGTCTAATTTTCTAGGCACCTTAATATCTTTTATATCTCCATTTTCTATGAAACATCTTTCAGGAGTTCCCCCTATTTTATCTGGTGTAGTTTTATTTTTATGAAGCTTATATACTCCTGGATCTTTTCTAGATCTTGAAGCAAACACTCTTAATATTTTTTCATTAAGTATTTGTTCACCATATAGTGCGTGACTGTATTTACCTGATACTTTAACTACCTTTTGGAACTCTATTAAGTCATTACAATTAATTATTGTTTCTTCTGGAGATATCTCATTGATGAAATATTCCATAAGGGCTTTATTAACTATTGGTAAATCATTATCCAGTTTATTTAATGATTTAACATAAGCACCTTTGGATTTTATCTTTCCGTTTTCCATGATTATAATGTAATTATTAACATCCTTCTGAACTACTTTTTTAATTAAATCATGCTCCAATCCCATTCTTGTTCTAGTTTCCCACTCTGCAGCAACTTCCTTATAAGTATCAAATAATTCAATGGAAGGTAATTTAAACATCACACCATCGGTATTACTTTGAATTAATAACGCTCCAGGTATCTTTGCTTCAACATGCTCAATTAAATCCAGCAACATTAACTGACCATTAACACATACATTGTTAGCTTGTAATGGATCAAATAGATTGTTATATTTATCTTTACTAGCTCCATAGGTACTATTAAGAACTATTTTGTAAGGTGCCTGTTCTGCTTTTTTACCTTCTCTTTTTAACTTAACTCTCATATCATAAACATCTTTGAATTTTTCAGGTCTCCTTACATTTCTACTTAAAAAGCTATATTCTATCATTAATGAAGGGTAAAAACTTGTTACATCAGAATTAACAAATATTCCTTCTCCTTGATATTTAGTTCTAGCACCATGTAGTCCTCCCCATCCAAACATATGAGGTACTCCAGCAACTTCAATTTCTAAAGATTTCTTGTAATCCTTATTAAGTGGGTTTTCATACCATTCTTTAATATGCTTGTACTTATCTAACTTAAGAGTATCAACTATAGTAATATCAAATTCATCATCATGTTCTTGCTTATCAGCTTCAAGAATTATTGCACTTAATTGAGCTTTAGTTTTATTGATATATTTGAGAGGTAATTTAAAGGTCTTAATTAAGTTCATTTGACTATCAAACTCTTCTTTTCTATTAATAAACACCTTCATGGTTTGCTCAACATCATGGTTACAGTAGAAAAATACTTCATCTATTTCTTTTGGTGTTAATTTTCTATCTATGTCAAAAGCAACTGTTGTTTCTCTTATGTCATTTCCCATAAATCCTTCTAACTGCTTAAGACCTTTAAATTTATCTGTCATGATATCAAAGTTATATAGTTGTACTTGATTAAATAATCTACTATATTGCCATCCACCCAAATTTTTAACTATTATGTGGTCATTTATTTTCTTTGGGTCCATACCAAGTAATATTCCCTTTAAGATATACTGATCGTAACTCCGTGAGTTATATCCAACCCAAATTTCATCTTTATGAGCTTGATGGACTTTTCTTAAAGCTTCAGGATCATTAAGTATCTTGTGAGTAATCCTGGTACTAGTATCTTTAATAACTACTAACCAGTCATGAGAAAATACTTCAAAGTCATAAAATAAAATTTTAATCACTTCCTCTCAAGTTATTTATAAAACTGATTTTTCTTACGTAGTTTTTCTTTCTTTTCTTCTACATACTTAAGCTGTTCTTGAGTGAATTGAGATAGGTCAGCCGCATAAGGACAGTTAGGTTGTTCACCACAATAAGGTGTGCTTATATCGTCTAATAGAGAGTATATTGGGCACTTTCTATAATCTTTTTCACATCCAACACACCTAACTTCTGCTATATCCTCTAGAACATCTTCAAACTTCTCTCTTTCAATAATTGCATATTGAATATGATCGTTTAAATCACGCATAATTTTCTTTACTGAATAATCATCTATAACCTTATAATCAAATTTCATAAGCTGCTTATTTAATTTTATACGCTCGTGAGAATTAAGATTTTCTTCTAATTCATAACAGAATTTTTTAAGATAAGTGTGAGCAAGTTTTAAATATTTCTGCATAACAGGAGTCATCATGCCGCGCTTTTTCCATTCAATCCATACTTCATCAGATATTTTGTTATCTAAATTTCTTTGACCTTCTATTGATTGAACATATGCTTTAGAAATCAAATAGAAGTTCTTTTCTTCATTAGTTAGATACTCTCTCTTTAGTTGACCCACGTTTTTCACTTACCTTTCTTTCCATTATTACACCCACATCATCTATAATCATGTTAGCTTTTGTTAAGTTAATCCCATTCTTTTGGAACGCTTCGATCAAACACTCTGAAAATAACTTTTTAAAATATGCTATTTGAGTTTTAACTTCACTGTCGATATACTCTTTATTTACATTACTTTCTAAATGAGCGAATTGCTCAGGAGTAAGTTTCTTATTTATATATTTTCTCTTTTTTCTATCTTCAGCTCTTCCCATTTGTTCCCCTCCTGTTTAGATTCATATACTAAAATCTTCTCCATACATGATTTTTATTTAGTTCTGTCATATATTTACTTCGGTTTATCAAAGGTGTTGTGGCAGCTTCTTCTAAACTCATATGTCGTTTATTTACTCTATAATAAAATAATCTTCTTGATATGCCATTTTTTTCAGAGAGCTCTAAAAACTCTTTTGGATATTTTCTTCTTTGTTCAGGTTTTAAAAATTTTCTTGTATCAATTTTCTTTAATGTAGAAGCTTGTAGTGCTGTCATATTTAACTTATTGATTCTATAAAGAACAGTCGTATATGCTATATTGTTTTGTCTTGCTAACTCTCTTATATATTTGTTTGTTTTTTTCTTATAAATTTTAACAGGCTGGGTTAGTGCCTTTTCTTTATCCCAAGCACATTTTCTTATTCTTTCCTCTAAGACTCTTGCTGGTATATTGTTTTCTTTGCTAATTTTGTATTCTTCAGGCGTGATGTAAAAATCATAAATATTCATTGTAATCACCTCTAATTTGTATTAAAAGAGGGAGCCTTAACTCCCTCAGCTGCTATTTCTCAAATACGTCAGTTATCTTATAAGTGTTATATCCTTTATTGTTTTCACCATATTCTAGTGCATACTCTAAGTTACCCTCTATAGCTTCAACTATATCTAATAACATCTCGTGATATTTCTTGAAGCTAGTAAACTCTACTTCAACACCTGAATCAAGTGATCTTAACATTTCATTCGCATTGTGAATACCAAAACCTTGTAATATTACTTGGTTATAGAATATTAAGCTGCCTTTATATTCTCCAGCAATAATCTTGAACCAAATTGAAAGCATTGGATCACCTTTCTTAGACTTCTTAAGTTCTAGCTTGTTAACTTCAACCTCATAAGTACCTAATGGTACTTCTTTATAATCTCCACCGCCATTTTCAGCAGCTTCTTTAGCATCTCTTGCTAATCCTTCTGTATCAATTTTCTCGTCAAACTCATCCCATAAATCTTTTGCCATATAATTTTTTCTCCTTCGTTTTATTTATATTTGAGGGATTATGGTTCCCTCAGGACCTTAATTAACTATTCAGCTTTTCTAGATCTTCTTCTACGTGGTTTTTCTACCTCTTCCTGTGCTTCTTCAGAAGTAGTATCTTCTACTTTAGTTTCTTCCTTAGGCTCTACTTCTTCTGATTTCTGATTTCTACTTCTTCTAGGTTTGTCTTCTTTAACTTCTTCAGGAGTCTCTTCCTCTTTACTATCAGGTACTTCTTCCTTAGGACCCTCAGCTGCTTTCCTGGATCTTCTATTTTCTTTAGGTTCATCTACTTTATCTGATACATGTCCTACTATTTCTTGTGCTCCAATTAGAGCATTTGTAAATTCCTTCATATCCAATTTGCAAGTCTTAATTTTAAAGTTAAATCTACCCCCACCAAATACATTTTCATCTTTAGCTAACTGAATTAATCTTTCTTCACCTTTCATGTAAGCCCTAATAGTTAAATCAACCGTTCCAGCTAATACATTAGCGACCTTATCTCCAATATTGGGTTTATAGCTTGTTAGCTTATTCCCATTCTTAAGATTAACCTCTGTAATTACTTCTTTTGATATATAAATTATTTGATATCCTAAAGCTTTAAGTCTCTTCATATTACTTAGGAACTCTGTTTTAACTAAATCATATCCTTTTCCATAACCACCATCTGATTCATGCTCCCAACCATACTTGTTATAAACATATAGTCTACAATGCTCATATAAATCTTCTACTAAGTCTATACACACTCTTTTAAAGTCATTTTCTTTCTTTTCAAGTTCTGCAATAACCTCTTTGAATATTTCCCATGCAAACTTAGTGTTGGTTATTCTTCCAGTAACAGTTACTTCATTAGCAATTTTAATCACTGGTGCAGTAGTGTTATCAGTATTTCCATCGGTATTAAGGAATAATAAATCCTCATACTGGTCAATGAATGTAGATTTTCCTACATAACTTTGAGCATAAATCCATAAGTCTGGATTCTTATCAATCTTTTTCTCTCTTCTTTGGTTACTTGGTAATATCATGTAATCTTCTCCTTTTAAACAATATTTTTCATAATCACACCAGGAACAATATCCTGTTGGATTTTTCTTATATTCAACATCTTCGATAATATTGATAATGTTATCCATGTACTCAATTACCTTAGATGCATCATATTTAACTTCCATAATTTTAATTTTTGAATTTTTTAGTTCTTCCTGGAGTCTTTTTCTAAACTGATATAAAGACTCTTCTTTCTTTTGTTTTATAGCTACTTTAGGAATGAAGATAAATCCTAACTTCCTAACCTTAAAGCCTATTTGTTCTAAGAAATATTTATATAAATGTAATTGTGGTGACTCTGAATACTTTTCATAATTGTTACTATATTTATAATCAAATACATCCACTGATCCATCTTCATTTTTAGTTATAAGGTCCACTATTCCTATAAATCTTGGAGTATTAATCTTAAACTCTTTCTTATAGACATTAATATCAGCTAGTAATTCATGAATTTTAGGTATTAAATACTCAAACTTCATTACTTCCTCAACATGTCTATCAGTTATTATTGGATAGTTATCGTAATACCAGTTAATAGCTGTTTCTAAGTCCTTCTCTGCTCCAAGATGTATTGTGTTGCCTACTATAAGAGCATTGTCTGCATTTGGCGCTTGTATTGTTTTAAGCTTGTCTATATAACGTAACTTGTATTTGTAAGGGCAGCTTAAATGAGTTTCTACTTTTGAATGTGAGTATTGCATATTTAGTCACCTATAAAATAACCTTTTGTATTGGTTTATCTTGTATATTCCATTGATCTGGACTTGTCATAATGAGAAGACAATCGTCGTCACCTTTACTTAGTGGGCATTCTGTACATCTTTTTTGGTCATCACAAGTTTTTTTAATAACTTTCAAAGCATTTATCAACTCTTCCATATATCCTATCCCTCCACATCAAAATTAACTTCTAACATCTTACGACTAGCTAAGTAATCACAAAGATGAACAAATCTCTGTATTTCTGTTTCTGGAATTGGTAGTATTTTTTCGTTTGTCTTATAGTCATAGCACCAAGGTCCCATGTGAGATTTAATACAGTCTGATATTTGCTCCCAAGGACCATCTTCCATAATCTCTATTACTTCCTCAGTTAGTTCATCTTCTTCAACTTTAAAATATCTATCTTCTAGATATTTAACTACTTCTAATGGGTGAGTAGCTACTGTATTTGCAGCTCCATCTAAGCCATGCTTGACTCCATCGTGTAGTAGTAAGCTAACTCTAATAATGTCTTTTTCATTATCATCAAAGTTTTGAACTGTTTCATTTCTAAATAACTCTTCAGCTATTCTAACTGCAGCTACAGTATGTCTTACTAATCCTCCTTCACCTAGGGCGTAAGTTGGATGGTGCTTTCCTGTACTTGAAGCTGCTACTTCATAAAAGTAATCGGGTAATTGCTTTAATGACCATTCTGCGAACACTTTTAAAGGCTTGTACTGTATAAGTTCTAACTCTTTCTTAAAGTCATATTTAGGAGCTCTATAATTTTGATCTATATCATCAGCTATATCTAAGTTAGTAAATAGCTCTTTCAATTTGTGAATAGCTTGAAGTGGTAAAGTCCATGACTTATTATCAGCATTGTATTTTCTACCTGGTATTGTTTTAATCTTTGATACTATCTCAGCATCGTAATTAAATGATGCATTAAGAGTGTCATTGATTTTTATAACTTTAATCACCCAAATACCCCCTTACATTTATAAAATTAACCTTTATCTCTTTAGTAAGATCCTTCATATCTATTTTTTTAATCTTACCTTTATTAACTCCGTCTACAGTATCAATTACGTTGTCTTTAACTAGACCTTCTCTCTCAAATTTAACGAAATTAGCTTTACCGTTAGTTCCTACATACTCACTTAAGTTATGCTCTTCCAATAAATCAACAAGTTCAACTTTAACTGAATCTAGCTCTTCTTTAGTTCTTTTTCCCTTCTCCTTTAAGTCAAGTATTTGGTCTATTAGTTCATCCGCTTTTTCTTGCCATTTTTCTTTTGCCATAAATCTTCCTCCTTAGTTTTTATAGTTTTATAAGCTCTTCCTTGAGCTTTTCAAAGTCCTTAGGATAAACTATCCTAGCATATCCTCCACACTGTTCTATGAGCCTTATATTACGTTTCTGTAACTCACTAGCACGTCCATTCTCTGCTTTTACTTCTAACGCTATAAATTTTCCATTAACACATCCTATAATATCTGGGATACCTGATTTACTATAAGGCCCTGCCCAAAACTTGAAGTACCATGTCTTAGGTAGTTTATCTAAGAACTTTTTTATCTGATTTTCAAACTGTTTTTCTGGACCAGCTGTCATTAGTTTTTAAACTCTCCCTTTTAGCTTTTTTATATTGCCTATCGAGTAATCTCTTACAAGGTTTGCAATAACTTTGATATCCTCCACCAGTACGTTTAGGAAACTCTATTTCATCTTTATACTGGTGGCAGTTTATACATTTTCTTAACACTCTTCCTTATCCTAAACTGGCATAAATCCATCTTCTAATAATGAAGTAAATACAACTTCATTATTCTCAATAACATCAGTGGTGTAACCAGTGTCCATAACCATCTTACACACACTGCAGATATAAGGTTTACCTGGTGACTCTTTTAGTAATCTAGAACCTTCTTCCACTAGATCTTCATTCATGCACCCACATCTATAACATAACGTTCCGTTTTCTTTTAACAATTGCTCTTGATGTAAATCATCAATTATTTGTTTAGCTGTTTCACTCATTTTTTACCCTCCACTATTTCAACTTTATTCTTATGCTAGATTTTACATTTGATGTCTTTGTATATTCCTTAAATACCTCAGGTAGTTCTTTCTTAAGTTTTGTACTATCAACACTTGTTCTAGTTGTTGCTGCTACATATGTTATTGTCATAACATCGTTATCCCATTTACTTATTCCATGCTGCTCCATAGCTTCTAATAAATTTGTCTTAAGCTTGTCTGACTCTTCTTTAATAGCCTTTGACTGAATTTCTAGTTCTTGTAGTTTTAATAAAGCTGGCATAACTTCTTTAGGTAGACCAGGCACCTCAGATTTAAATTCAATACCTACTAGTGCTTTGTCATAGCATTCTTTGCATTTCGCAAGAGTACACTCTGGAACCTGAAAAGTGTCTTTTAATCCGAAATGAGTTGGGCATAATTCTTCAAGTTTTGTAAAATTGTCAAATTCAAGTCTAGTCATTTCTTTGCTGTATTCTTCAACTGTTTTTAAATTCATTACTTTACCTCCTTAGTTATTTATAAATTTCGCCTAGGGCAAATATCTTTTCTCTTTGTCTTTTAGGCAATTTTATGACTTTTTCTAAATCTGCAACTATAAAGCCTGTTCCCCAGTTAGTTATAAACCATGCTTTAGGTGTAACTTCTTCTATTGGTGGTTCTGGTGCATTACGCCATGTATTTTGCTTATGTTTACAAGCCCATTCTTCTTTCCAATTCTGTATATTCATCTGAATAGTTTCTTGCTTTGCTCTCTCTATCTCTTCTTGCAAATTTTTAATAATTTTCATCACCATCCATTTCTTCAAACAATTTATTAGTAAAATCCCTTCTAGTTCCAAGTACCTCGTATATCTTTTCTTCTATACTTCCACTAGCAATTAAGTAATAATAGAAGCAGCTCTTCTTTTGGCCTATTCTATGAATACGCTTTTTACTCTGTTCAAATAACTCTGAGCTTAAAGGCAAACTGAAATATACTATTTTATTAGCTTTCTGAAGATTAAGTCCCATAGCACCTGCTTGATATTGTATAAGTGTTACTGAATCCTGATCTTTCTCATAACAAATCAAATCCTTACGCTTACCATTAACCACACTTACAGGTCGTTCCATTCTAATACACATATCTTCAATCTTTTCTAATTCATCATTAAAGTTATAGAAGATAATAACTCTATCGTTAGTTGATTCAAGTAAATCTCTTAACATCGTAATCTTATTACTGTTGTATTGACTAGCTAACTGTCTTTGATACAACATCTTAGTTAATGAAGTATCTCCAACTAGCTCTTTACCATCAATTTCTATATAGCGATTTTTAACAAATTTCTTATATTCTTTAGTAAACTCAACTTTAATTACGTTATCTATTTGCTCTGGAAGATCCAATACTTCCTCAGTTTTCATAAATACAGCTCCATACTCACGTAATTTAGCTTTAAGTCGGTCTATATTTTTATAGCCAATAACTATTGGCACACTAAATCCACCTATCTCCATTTTTTTAGTTATAATGTACGTATCCCAAAAAGCTTTTTTAGATATCTTCCAACCTAGTAGCTTACACTGAGAATACAATTCCTCATATTTTCCACCAGTAGGTGTACCACTAAGAAGTATCACATTGTCTGGTTTCATCTTAAGAATAAATTTAGTTCTCTCAGCTGTAGTATTTTTAATGCAGCTTGATTCGTCTAACATAAGAGTAAAGTTTTCTAACTGTGCTAATTCTGGTCTACGCCACACTAAATCATAATTAATAATTACAATACTGTGGTCCGGAATATTTTTTATTGGCTTTGAATAAATAATAGTGTTATAATCTTGATAGTAAGTTTTAAAGTGCTCACACCAATCATTTAACTTTGATTTTTGACAGATGACTAAGTTAATATTGGCGTTGAGTGCTTTTAATTTTTCTGAACCTATAAATGTTTTTCCTAAACCCATGTCATAATAATAAGCAACTTTATTATTATTCTTGGTCATTTCTAAGGCTTCATTTTGATGTGGTAGTAGTTTTACTTGTCCCACTTAATATCGTCTCCTTTCTTTCCTTTTTCTCATATGAAGATTGGTTATATAGTCTCTATAATCACTCTCCTTTTCCTTAGCTTTCTTCTCCATATCCGCTTTGTACCGCTTCATGAACTCCTCCTTACTCATTCCCATATCTACACCTCACTACAGCATATACCACAAATCAAATAAGAAAATTGACGCTGGTACAAGTAAAGCCACTTGAAAAAGTGTGTGGAGATCATCTTGCCCCTTTAGAGCCTTGCGAATATTCCTGACTATGATATAAAGTACAACTACTAAGCAGTATAAACTTGCTGCTTTAATCCCCCATGTGTGCATATTTAACACTATCCCTCCTTTTTTAATCTGCTAATAATATAAATCTGCCCCTTGCCGGTAACCCTTGATGTCTTGTAAGTGAATTTGCCTTTAGAACTCTCCCTGACTCCCTCAGTGACCTCAATTAGACCTTGTTCTATTGCTCTTTGTGTTGCTTCACATGAGTTCTTAAATATTAATCCCCACTCTCTTAATTTTCCATATAGTCTCTTCTCCCCAATTTTTATACCATTTTTAGAAGCGAGCTTAGCTACTTCTCGAACAAGCATTGAATTATTGGCGGCAGCAACATGTTCTGCAAATGATACCTTTGGAGCATTAAACATCTTTTCCTTTTCAAGTGCTTTTCTTTGCTCTTTCTCATTTTTAAGTTCGACTGCAAGTTTTATAAGAAAATCAGGATTAGTAATTGCCTCCTCTAATGTGCTTTCTGTCATGTATGTCCCATGCTTTCTTATGCTTGGCAGTACTTCACTAGTTACCCAACGTTTAAACTTCTTTGCTCCTGGAAGTTTGCTTGAAAGAATAAGGCTGTAAAGACCAGACTCATTAATGAGAATTCCCTTTGTCCCGTTGACGGTGAACGATTCGTTCAGCGTTTTGTCTTCCTCATCGATATGGTCTCTGATAGCCTTCTGAGGATTTGTGTACCCAAGGATTTCAGCTACATCTTTCCCTACTAGCCATCCTTCACCATCAATTTCTACAGCTCTTATCTCTCCAAATTGCTCATTCTTAAAAATCTGAATTTCTTTCATACTATCCCTCCTATATAACCCTTCTTTGTTCTGTTATCCTGTTAAGCCATTCCATAAACATTCCCCTATTAATAAGAGTCTTAGTTCCAACCTTGAAGAATGGGAAATCGGAATTACGCATTTTAGTTAATGCTATTATCTTGTCCTTTCCTATTCCACTGAACTTAGCACATTCATCAATAGTCATAGTCACTTTTTCAGGCTTGTTTAATGACTTCAATATATCTTCTAAACAAGCTAAAATTTCTTTATCCACTTAAGCCTCCCCCCTTAACCTGTAATATTTAAATCTTTGAATATTTCATCCGTAGTACATTGATAAGTATCTGCAAGTCTTTTAATCAACTGCGCTGATGGACTAGTCCATCCCTGCTCTAACTTATAGAAAGTACTCTTACTTATCTTTAGCTTATCTAGCAAAGGCTTAGTTATTTCTTCATAACCTGCATTCACTCTTCTCATCTTAATTGGTGTTATTTTCACTGTTTATCATCTCCTTTTATTGCTATATTGTTACTTTTAATGATAAAATTGTCCTTGAAAGGTGGTTAATATTATGAAACGTATTTATGCTTGCTTAACAGGTAATTGGGTTAACTTATGTGATGATCCAAACTGTAAAGTTGGTTCTAACTCTCAATCTCCTACAATGTGGTGGGAAGAGAATGCAGAAATTTGGAGTCCTCTAAATAAAGAACAAGAACATACAATGTACCAACAAGACTATGTTTATATTCACTATTTAGGTAAGGACTATCGCATACACCCAATATTTATTCAAGTAGTAGATTCTTAGTATCCTCTTTTTAGATACGCATCTACTACGGACAAGTCGTCAATTTTTAAGTTGGCGGCTTGTCTGCTAAAATACATATCTATTCCACCTTTTATATAGTTCCATTCTGTACTATCAAGTCCAACTAACTCATTTTTAATTCTTTCAATTTTCTTTTCTGTAAGAGTTTTAAAAACTTTTTTCTCCATCTAATATTCCTCTCTTTCCATAACTGGTACTATTCCTTTTTTATTCTAATTTTGTTTTGTTAGGTGATTTGTTTGGCTTTATTCTCTTTCTATTAATGGAAATATCCCTTGTTGCTTTAGCAGGTCATAAATGAACAATCTTCCTTTTTGAGTCCAATATGTATGTAACCTACTCCCTTGACTTCCATCACTTTTGCTATAATTTTGAGTTTTAGAGAATGTGTAGCCTTTGTCCTGATATTTAGCATAAAGCAACCATTGTTCGCCTAACTTATATTGAACTCCTAATTCATGTAATTTCTTATTTAACGTCGGTGCCCCCATTCCATAGTCCTTAGCTATTACTGATATAGCTAATAATGAACTGTTTTGAAGTATCAAATCATAATAAGTTGCTTTTGGTTCTAGCTCTCCTATTCTTTGCTTTTGCTGTGCATTTTCTAGTTGTAGATTTTCAACCTTCTTGCTTGCAATTTCTAAGGCTCTCTTCATAATCATTTCAGGACTATTCCATGCCTTTTCAACCTGTATGAAATATTTACGTGCCTGTCTACCTTTTGAGTTGTTTTGAACCATTGAAAGTTCTTTAGCCATATCAATTCTTAAAGCATAGTCTTGTAGTTCTTGTTTTGCTTGGGTGTGAAAAAATTTACACCCCACAAAATCTTCTCCATCAATGAATCCGTACTTTTCAACTTTCTTATCAAACCATTGCTGAAATCTCTCTGTTACTTCCAGAAATTCATGAAGCTCTCTAGCACTTACTAATCCGTCATTGTTAATCTTGATTAAATCGTTCATCCTATATCTCCTTTCTATAAATTTGAGATTGAATTGTTTTGTTAGGTGATTTGTTTGTCTTGGTATGTCTTAATAATATCAGTAATACCGATATAAGTAAAATTATATTATACCACTAATATCGGTATTATTGAAGTTTATATCGCTAATTCTTTTATTTTCTTTAAAATTCTTTAAATCGCTATTGATTTTATCAGTAACTATGATATTATTATCATATGAGGTGAATTTGTTATGTTAGGTGATAAAGTAAAAATACTTAGAAGGTCTTTAAAAATTACACAAAAGGATTTAGCTGCTAGTATCGGAGTTAGTCAATCTACAATTGGTATGATAGAAGGTAATAATCAAGGTGCTAGTAATGATACATTATTAAAATTAGCTAAAGCCTTAAATACAACCGTGGATTATCTTTTATCCGATGATGATAAAGTAAAGGACATTATTAATTTTCAAGAATTAAATGAAAAAGATAAAAAGTCAATAACTAAAGATTTAAAAGTTCTTATGGATGAATTTAGAGAAGGTACTGATGGTACTGCATATTATAATGGGCAAGAACTTGCAGAAGAAGATTTAGACTTAATTGAAAGCGCTATGAAAATAGCTCTAGAACAAATAAAAATTAAGAACAAGGAAAAATATACACCAAATAAATATAAAAAATAGGTGGGGGATAATTTGAATACTTATATTAAAAGGGTGATTAACGAATTAAGGGGTAAGTATAAGACAAATGATCCTTTTGAGCTAGCAAATTGCTTAGATGTAATTTTAGTAAGCCAACCTTTGGGCAATATCTATGGAATGTATAAATATATCAGACGAAATAAAGTTATTTATTTAAATTCAAATTTAGATGACTACCAAAAGCGTTTTGTTTTAGCTCATGAATTAGGGCATTGTGTACTTCATACAAAATCAACATGCTTTTTTACTAGCATAGGTTATATAAATAAGGGGAAAAAAGAACATGAGGCAAATTTATTTGCTGCTGAATTTTTAATATATGATGTAGATCCTGTTATTCTTGAGGGATACTCTATTAATCAATTAGCGGCTTATTACGAGGTGCCTAGTGAATTAATAGAGTTAAAAAGACAAATTTAAATTGCTTATATTATAGGTCTTTGACCTTGATATATATTTTTTAACATTTTAAAGAACATACGTTTGTAAAAGGAGGTTAAGTTTGTGGCAGTAAAAACAAATTATACGAAAGGAGATCATAAATATTATAGGACAGCATTAGTTATTGGCTACGACTCTAGTGGGAAAAAAATAAAAAAAGAGTTTTACGGAAGAACAAAAAACGATGCTGAGTTGCAAAAGGAGGAATATAAAAACGATTTAAAAAATGGAATAAACAAAAATGCTGAAAATGAAACAATGAATGTAGCATTTAAAAACTGGTTAGTTGAAACAATCATGCCAAGCGGTATAAAGACTAGTACTTTTGAAACTTATGAATCTGTGTATCGATTATATATTAAGGATTCCGAACTTGGTATAAGAAAAGTTAAAGATATTAAAGCTCCCATGATTCAAGCATTTTTTAATTCTCTTTATAAAAAAGGTAAAAATTATCCTCTTTTAAGTAAAATATATAAGCTTATAAAAAGATTTTTTAATTATGAAATTGAAAATGATGCTATATTAAAAAATCCTTGTTTAAGTGTAAAAGTACCTGGTCAAATTTCTTACTTAAAAGAAAAGAACTCTAACGAAATTGATACCTTTACTCCAGAAGAAAGAGAACAAATATTAGAATATCTTTACAAAACTCATAACAGAATAGCTGGAATAGCTTATTTAGGCTTTTCATTAGGTATGCGTGAAGGTGAAATTCTAGCTCTGAGTTGGGATGATGTTGACCAAAAAAAGAGAATACTCCATATAAAAAAATCAATTAGATATACGAAAGACTTTGATGAAAAAGGTAATATAAAAGGCGGTAGCATAAAAATAACAACACCTAAGACCTTAAGTTCTTCTAGAGATATAGAGTATACTAAAAACTTTGATGATATGTGGAAAATAGCCAAATCTCAAAATAATAGAGACAAATTAAAAGCTGGTGAAAGTTTTGATAACAAATATAATTTAGTCTTTACAGATTCTATGGGAAATCCATTAAATAAAAGATATGTTATTAGACATTGGGAAAACGCTTTAAATGAGCTTGAGATAAGCTATAGACCATTTCATACTACTAGACATACTTTTATAACTCAAATGGCTATGGATGGCATTCCAGAGCCTATAACCCAGTCTATCGTTGGGCATAAAACCGGTTCTGAAATTACTCGTAAAATTTATACCCACGTCAAAAAAGTAGATACTAAAAAGGCACTTCAAAATTATAGGATTACCGTTCCTAAGTAAAATTAGGTCGGGAATAGGTCGGGAATTCCACTAAAAAGGCAATAAAAAAGCAGCCTCTATGGACTGCGAACCCTTGATATACAAAGGTTTGAAGCTAGCTGACCTGGTCTTTGACCCCACACTCGCCTGCTGGAGCTTTTGCTACCCGGAATTAACCTCTCACTACTAACTCTCTCATATTAAATTATGGCAGGACTTACTTCTAAGCCGCACCATGCTCATTAAAACTTTGTTTAACTTACGTGGATCGTTTTGCCTGCGACTGGCATCGACTTTCAACCACAAACCTAGCTACAGTATTATTATATACGAGATTTCGCAGCAGTCAAGACCCAAACTTTTCTAGCACCATTTTTCATAAGCTCTCTACTGCAATAAAATACTGTAGCACCAGTGGTTAACACATCATCTACTAGAATAATATTCTTATCCTTTACATCTTTACCTTCTATAAAATTATAGCCATTCTTTGCATTTTCCCATCTCTCATCTACAGATAATGTTTTTTGCTTTTGGTGTCCCTTTTTCTTTTCTAGTAACTCATCAATTTCTAAGTCAAATTTTTCTCCTAAGATAGAACTTAGAAATTCACTTTGATTAAATCCCCTTTTCTTCTTATTTTCCTTTGTCATGGGGACGTAAGTTATCATGTCAACTTCATCAAGATTAAAGCGTTCCATACATTTTATCATTAGTTGTCCTAAGAACTCTCCACATTGAAAATTGTCCTTATATTTGAAAGCCAGTATCATATTTTTTATAGCAGCAGAATAATAGGCGCCACTATAAATATAAAGCTCATAATAATCCTTCTCTAATATATAAGGTTCTTTTGGAATAAGTATTTCCTTTTTACAACTTTCACATAAAAAATCATATGAAATAGGCCTACCACAGTTCAAGCAGAGGCCTTCTTCTTCATCATATATGGTATTTAAAATACATCTTTTTATATACTCTATTCCTTTAACAAACCGCTTTCCCATGCTAATTTATTGAAGCTTCTAGCGATATCCTTTGCTTTCGTCATATTTTCCGTCACTACATTAGCTAAAAATATGGCTTCTCCAAGATTCCCGCTATTGCTCATCCCTACCTTTCCACATAAAAACAAGAGCTTTTTGTACTTAAACTCTATGCTATCTGCAAAATAGACTATTATGTCTAAATTCTTGACATCCTGAGGAATATTATACATGGAACTTATAAGGGTTATAGTAGGAATATCTTTACTCTTAATCTTCTTTAGAGATCGTTTATAGTCATTTTCCATATCTAGTATTATATTCTCATACTCATTATCTATATTTTGAAGATATTCCGATATAATCTGATGACTTTGACTTTCCGGAAGATAGATTATAAGATTCCTCTTGCTCTCTATAAACCACTTTATATAATCGTATATTATATAAGGAATATCTTTTGATAAATCTATTCTAGTGTTTACTATCCTTGGCTCTATAAATGGATTACTTCCTGCTACATGCTCCATGGTATCTCCATCTATAAGAACAGTCTCAACTGAGTACACTAAATGCTTTTGAGCTTTCTTCGATATAGTAAGCTCCTCTATCTCATCTCTGCTATAGTCTGCGTATTCACTTATATCATCATATATAACCAAATCAAATTTCATAGCGATGTCAAATGCATTTTCATGATTTGCAAATATAAGCTGAACGCTATCATAAACACTTCCGTTATTCCTAAAATAAGCATAATTTCTAAAGCTGCTACTTCTCTTTAGTACCTTTAAAAACTTTATATTATCCTCTTGTTCATTTGTTATATATAATACCTTTTTCTTAGAATTTACAAAGTTTAAAACTGTATCTAAAAATATATCTGAGGAGCTGTATGGCGCAGCTAAAATATTAAGCATAGAATTTTTATTAAAGCTTCTGCTCCATCTCTCAATTTTTTCATCTATGGATTTTTCAGCATGATGTTTATGGGATTTGAACCAAATCATATAATCCCCCTTCTCCTATTCATTAAAAATATCATCTTTTAAAATATCTTGTATTCTCCATCGTAGTGATGAATATCTCTCAAAAGCCCTATCATTTTCAATCATAAATTTTAGTGCTTTAGGCGAACCAGTCAAAACAACTAGTTCCTTTGCTCTTGTTATAGCTGTATATATTAGATTTCTATTCATAAGCATAGGTGGTCCCATAAACATGGGTATCACTATAACGGGAAATTCACTTCCCTGACTCTTATGTATAGTTATTGCATAGGCAAGTTCTAGTTCATCTAAGTACATAGCTTCATAACACACTCTTCTCTCATCATCAAAAATTATGGTGATAGAGTTCCCTTCATTATCTATTGACTCTATAAAACCTATATCACCATTGAATACTCCTAAGCCCTCTTTTTCTCCGCTACCTTTTATTCTGGTCCATTGAAGGTTGTAATTGTTCTTTGTCTGCATGACTTTGTCGCCTTCTCTAAAGACCATACCTCTATATTCCTTCTCTACCTTTCCTTTTTCCTTTGGATTTAGTATATCCTGAAGGTTAGAATTTAAATTATCTACTCCTAGGATTCCTTTCCTCATTGGTGAAAGAATTTGTATATCACTGAATCCATCCCAAGATTTATTGAACTTTGGAAGTCTTACTTTTACAAGTTCTTTAACCCTAGTTAGAACATCCTCCGGCCCCTCCTCTTGCATGAAAAAGAAATCCTTTCCCTTTTTATTCAGCAGTGGCATCTCTCCATTATTTATCTTGTGAGCATTTATTGTTATAAGACTTGTTTCTGATTGTCTAAATATCTCTTGAAGCTTTGTAACCTTTATACAGCCACTCTCAATCAAATCATGAAGCACATTTCCTGGTCCTACTGATGGAAGCTGGTCTACGTCACCAACTATTACAAGCCTTGTTCCTATCTTTATTGCTTTTAAAAGACTAGACATAAGGGATATATCTATCATTGAAGCCTCATCTATTATGATTACATCACATTCTAAAGGTGAATCTTCACCTTTTGCGAAAACATCTAATGTTTCATCTCCTGTGAAGCCCATCTCCAAAAGTCTATGTATTGTTTTTGCTTCTCTATGGGTAGCCTCTGTCATTCTCTTGGCTGCTCTTCCTGTAGGTGCCGCCATTACTACCTTAAAACTGTTATTCTCAAATATGCCCATTATACAGTTTATTATAGTAGTTTTTCCTGTACCCGGTCCCCCAGTTATTATCTCAATACCATGCTGAAAAGCTCCTCTTATAGCTTCCTTCTGGCTATCAGCAAAGGTTATCCTATTTTCCTTTTGAAATTCTTCTATTTCATCATCAACTTTTATTTTTAAATCATCATAATTTGAAGTAGCCAAAGTCAGAATGTTCTTAGTTACACTAAGCTCACAATAGTAATAGAACGGTGTAAATATACATTCCACCCCTTCTATTTTTTCCATCTTTATTTTTCCATCAATTATGCAGTCTGCTATATTTCTCTCTATGATACTTTCTTCTACTAAAAGCACCTTTGCAGCATTGTTTACAAGTTTATCCTTTGGTATATAAGTATGTCCCATAGCACAAAATTCATTTACTACATATTTAATTCCGCTTTGAATTCTAAATGGGGCATCCTTCTCTACTCCTAGACTTCTTGCTATCTTGTCAGAAGTCTTAAATCCTATACCTGTAACTTCTTCGCAAAGTATATAAGGATTTTCCTTTACCACGGTTACAGCTTGAGAGCCAAATCTCTTGTGTATCTTCATGCACTGATTAGGTCCTATGCCATAGCTTTGGAGGAATATCATTATATTTCTCACATCTCTTTGTTTTCCGTAAGAATCATATATGAGTTCAAGTTTTTTCTCGCCAATTCCTTCTACTTCTCTAAGTCTTTGGATATCGTTGTCTAAAATCTCTAAAGTATTTTCTCCAAACCTATTAACTATTTTCTTAGCAGTTATTGGGCCTATTCCTACAATTACACCTGAAGCGAGATATTTCTCTATTCCTTTTGTTGAAGTTGGCAGAATCTCTTCGCAGCTTTTAACTTGAAACTGCTTTCCAAACTTAGGATGAGTTATCCACTGTCCTAAAAGTTTTAAATTTTGTCCTTCAACTAGGTAAGGAATAGTTCCAACTATGGTAACTATAGATTTATCAGAACTAAGCTTTGCAACTACATATCCATTTTCTTCGTTTTGAAAAACTATCTCATCTATTACTCCATTTATTTCATCCATAGAAATCTCCCTACTTAAAAGAATTACAATATTTATTATATCATATTTTCATCTTACTCTATATTTAATATTAGTT
>JALEZF010000008.1 GCA_022773025.1 Clostridium sp.
TATATAAAAATAAATATAATAATTAAGATGTGCACTAAAATTAATTATTCAAGGGGGAGTATGCTAAGAAGTATCAATATATTAAATATGAATCAGGATGGTAACATTAAGTTGGCTAAACCTATGGACAAATTTATTAAAAGTGGAGGAAGAAAAAATGGGAAAATATACACAACTATCTTCTGACATTATTAAAAATGTTGGTGGAAAAGAAAATGTAGTTAGCTTAAGACACTGTGTTACGCGTTTAAGATTCAGATTGGTAGATGAGTCAGTTGCAAATGATGATGTGTTAAAGAATATGGAAGGTGTTGTTACAGTAGTAAAAAGCCTGGGAGAATATATGGTTGTTATTGGAGAACACGTTGGAGAGGTTTACGATGAAGTTTGTAAACAATTAGGTTTAGAAGCTCAAAGAGAAGGCAGTAAAAAAACTGAAAAGAAAAGAAGTCCTATTGATAGAGCATTAGGTGTTATTATGGGCGGAATGGGACCTACACTTCATTTATTATGTGCTTGTGGTATTATAAAAGGTTTATTAGTTTTATTAACGTTTATGGGATTAGATACAAGCTCAGGTATTTATATGTTACTTAATGCAGCAGGAGATTGTTTTTTCTATTTTCTACCGTTAATATTAGGGTTTAACATAGCGAAGAAGTTTGGAATTGACCCTTTCTTTGGAACAATTTTAGCAGGAGCTATGTGTTATCCAACAATACAAAACACTGATATTAATATTATGGGATATGTAACGAATACATCATATGTATCAACATTTTTACCAATTTTATTTGGATTGATATTAGCAGCTCCTATATATAAATGGTTTAATAAAGTATTGCCAAGTGTAATTAAGGGATTTGTGACACCATTATTAACTTTAATAATTATATTCCCAATTACATTTATAATTATTGGGCCATTAGCTAATTTGATAGGTAGTGGATTGAATACTGTACTTACAGCAGTTTGCAATTTTTCGCCATTGCTTGCAGGTATTATCTTAGGTGGTTTGTGGCAAGTCTTTGTACTATTTGGAATTCATGGAGTACTGACAGTAATTGCATTTATGGATTTAGTAGCGGGAAATCCTAGCCAAGTTTTAGCATTCTCATATGGGGCTTCATTTGCAACTTGTGGTGCTGTATTAGCTGTTTTAATCAAAACAAAAGATCAAAAATTAAAATCAATAGCTTTACCGGCTTTTATATCTTCTATCTTTGGGGTTACAGAGCCAGCAACATATGGTGTAACTTTACCACGTAAAAAAGTATTTGCTGTTTGTTGTATTGGTGGGGCTACTTCTGGTATTGTTGTTGCTTTAACTGGCTTATTAATGCATACATATGCAGGTATGGGTGTTATTGGATTATTAAGTTTTATTGATCCTGTAAAACCAAACATTTTTGCAATTATTTTAATGGCTATTACTCCATTCATTGTTTCATTAGCTTTAGGATTAGTAATTTATAAAGATTCAGATTATGAATATCTAAATGAAGATGAGAAAAAGGTTGAGCAGAAGGTAGAGAAAAGAGAAGTTACAGGGAAATTAAATCAAGAAACTATTTTAATGCCAGTTGATGGTATTATTAAACCTTTATCATCTTCACATGATGATGCTTTTGCAAGTGAAGCTTTAGGTAAGGGATGTTTATTAATTCCTGCTAATGGAAAAGTATATTCACCTTGTGATGGAGTTCTAAGAACACTGTTCCCTACAAAACATGCAATTGGAATTGTTACAGATAATGGATGTGAAATATTAATTCATATAGGTGTCAATACTGTAGCTTTAGAAGGTAAATATTTTGAAACACATATTAATCAAGGCGATAAAGTAAAAGCAGGACAATTATTAGTAAGTTTTGATAAAGAAAAAATTGAATCTGAAGGTTATAGCTGTGAAATACCAATAATTATTACAAATACAACTGATTATTTAGATGTTGTCGAATTAGATCATGGTCAGCATAATCACGGTGATAAGATGCTGAAGGTTGTTAGATAAAAGGAGGTAAAAAAATGAGTTTTCCAAAGAATTTTTATTGGGGTGGGGCAACTGCTGCTAATCAATGTGAAGGTGGATTTGGACTAGATGGAAAAGGTGCTATAGCATCTGACTTCACTTTAGCTGGAAGTGCTAAATCTCCTCGTTATATAACATATATTGATAAGGATGGTAATGTAGGAAAGGTTTCAGGATTTGCACCATTTCCTAAAGATGCTAAACGTACAGTATTAGAAGATCATTATTATCCAAATCAAAAGGCAATTGATTTTTATCATAGATATAAGGAAGATATTGCATTATTTGCTGAAATGGGATTTAAGATGTATCGTATGTCTATATCTTGGAGTAGAATATTTCCAAAGGGTATAGAAGAAGAACCGAATGAAAAGGGATTACAATTTTACGAAGATGTTTTTGAAGAATGTAGAAAATATAATATTGAACCTTTAGTAACTTTATGTCATTATGATACACCGCTTTATTTAGAAGAAGAGTGTGGGGGATGGGCTAATCATGATTTAATTGATCATTTCCAACGCTATGTAGAAACTGTATTTAAACGTTATAATGGGTTAGTTAAATACTGGTTAACTTTTAATGAAATTAATAGCCTACTTATGCATTTTGATTTCTTTAAAGGAATGACAGCAGAAGATAAGAAACATATATATTTAAAATTACATCACCAAATGGTAGCAAGTGCAAGAACAGTAAAAATAGCACATAGCATTAACTCAGAATATGAAGTAGGTTGTATGTTAGCGTGTCCTTGTAATTATCCGTTAACTTGTGATCCTAAAGACATTTTGGCTTGTCAGAAGAAATTACAAGATACTTTCTTCTATAGTGGGGATGTAATGGTACGTGGATCTTATCCATCTTACGCAGTAAGTACAAGAAAGCGTAATGGCGTTGAATTAGAATTTAATGATAAAGATTTAGAAGAACTAAAAGAAGGGGTTGTAGACTTTATTAGTTTTTCATATTATTCATCAAGTTGCGTAACTACGCATAAAGATGTAGAGATGGATGGTGCTGGTAATTTAGTATTAGGTGCTAAAAATAAATATTTAACATATAGTGACTGGGGCTGGTCTTTAGATCCAGATGGGTTAAGATATATACTAAATGTTTTAAATGATCGTTATCAATTACCATTAATGATTGTAGAAAATGGATTAGGTGCCATCGATCATGTTGAAGAGGATGGTTCAATTCATGATCAATATCGTATTGAATATTTAAGACAACATATTAAGGCTATGGAGGAAGCCATTGATGATGGTGTTGATTTAAGAGCATATACACCTTGGGGATGTATTGACTTAATTAGTGCATCAACTGGTGAAATGCGTAAGCGTTATGGTTTTATATACGTTGACTTAGACGATCAAGGTAATGGAACTTATAATCGTTACAAAAAAGATTCTTTCTATTGGTATAAAAAGGTTATTACATCAAATGGTAAGGATTTAGATTAGGTCTAAAATAAAGAAGAGTACATATTTAATATGTACTCTTCTTTCCAGTTTGTGGGAATGTAGATAGATTTGATTTACACAAATCTATCTACATTCCCTAATTAATTTGTATAGTAAATTAATTATTGCTATACAAATTAATTATTTCAAGGGATTTTTTCCTTAGTTCTGCAATAGCCTCCACAGGATGTATTATTTCTATATCATTTCCATATGCAAAGGCAAATTCTACTCCTTGAAACATAGCCTCAAAGCTTATATCCAAATATATTTTATCACTTTCAACTACTGTATTAATTATATTAATACATTGCCTTTCCTTAATATGATTTATAATAGAATTATTAACTTTAAAAGTAAATGTATACTTTGGAATATTAGACTTAAAATTATCTGTGCTTAATTTCCAATACTCTTCTAAATTAAAATCATTAGGTCTATTAAAGGATTTATTTGTTGAAGTAGCATATTCAATATTAATAACTTTATAAGTTTTAATAATATCATTATTTTCCCCTATTAAATACCAAATACCTCTTTTACAAACTAATCCTAATGGCTTTAAAATAACTTCTTTTGTCTCATTTGGTTTTCTATATATAATTTTTAAAATAGTATGTTTCCAAATACCATTCTGTAAAATAGAAAGTATATCTTTATCAATTTTAATAGGATTTTCACTCCAAGTTTGCATATCTATATAAATATAGTTTTGAAAATTTTTAATTTCATCTATTTGATTTTGAGAAGAACCACCTAGTAATTTTAACAAGGTATTCTCGTGTACCTTTTCAATTCCTAAATCCTCTAAGATTTTATCACTTATAGGAGCAAATAATGAGTAGAGTTCATTATTACTTAGACCACTTAGTGTAGTCTTATAATCCCCTAATAGTTTTATACCACCATTAGAACCCCTATCTGTAAATATAGGAATACCTAAACTACTTAATGACTCAATATCTCTATAAATGGTTCTAACTGATACTTCTAATCTTTTTGCTAAATTACTTGCTGTTAATTGATTATGTATTTGTAGTAGCATTAGTATTGAAATTAATCTATCTGCTTTCATAATATTCCTTTCTTAACATGACATAAGATGTCAGTTATTATAACTTATAATATATTTTGTATCAAGATAAAGAATTTATAAGATAATAATATCAGAGATAAATTGGAGGATAAAAAATGTCTGGAAAAATAATATTAAACTTAGCAATAAGCTTAGATGGATACATAGCAGATGAAAATGGAGGATTTGATTGGATAATTGGTGATGGTAACAACATACTTAATACCAAGGAAAAGTGGAATTATGATAAATTTTTAGAAGATATTGATGTTGTAGTTATGGGAAAAAAATGTTATGAACAAGGTTTTCATAAAGACTTTTCTGAAAAAGATGTATATATCGCAACCACTAAAGGAATAGAAAACTATGAAAACTATCATTTCATAAATGGTGATATAATAAAAATTATGAATAATTTGAAAAAGGAATGTAAAAACATATTTTTATTTGGTGGTGGTAAAGTAATTGACCATTTTGTTAAGGCTAATGTAATTGATGAATATATTATAGGAATAATACCTACTATTTTAGGCAAGGGTAGAAAGTTATTTTTAGAAAACAATCCTAAAATAGATTTAGAACTTCAATACTATTCAGTTGAAGGTGGTGTTGTAGTAATGAAATATTCAAAGAGAAAGAAATAGAGTGAAAATAAATGTTGGAGAAGGAGAGTACACATACTCAATAGAGAAAATCTACATAAAAGAACTAAAGAGAGACGAAGTAAGATTCTGTGTCTACAAGGCAACTAGAAGAGGTGATGAAACATACATTCCAAGAAGTCTTGATGTAACAGAACTAGAACTAATAAAAGAGTTCAATAAAATTGTAGAACTATGTAATGATACTGGCTATGAGAAAGAAACTTTAGTTTATATTGATTTAGAAATAGGTAAATATATAATTAAATTAATTCCTGTTAAAGATAGTTATTCATATATTTACACATATATTAAGCAGGAAGTTTAGATGAATCTAATATTAAAGTTAATGCATCCTATCTATTTTAAATAAATTTATAATATAAACAAAAAATATTTAATTTTAAATAAGTTAAAATTCTAAAATTGTTTCTTTTAGGAAACTATGTAACTTTAAAGTGCCTACTTTTAAAGTTTTACAACGTGAGTTACTATTATTTCATAATTAGTACTTATAAATAATAAAAGGGAGCAGATAAAAATGAACGAAGTTATTCAATTTTTAAAAGAAAATCCAGTACAATATTTAGCAACAATAGGTTTAGATGGAAAGCCAAAGGTTCGTCCATTTCAATTTATGATTGAGGAAGATAATAAATTATTTTTCTCTACTAGTAATCAAAAAGATGTATTCTCACAAATAAAAAACACTCCAAGCGTAGAATTATGTATATCTAATGCAAAATTTGAATGGATGAGATTAAGTGGTGAAGTAGTAGTTTGTGATGATTTAGCGATTAAAAGTAAAGTAATTGAAAGTAGTGAACTTGTAAAATCAATTTATAAAACATCAGATAATCCTACTTTTGAAATATTTTATTTAAATAATGCTAAAGCAGTTATAGCTGATTTTTCTGGAAATCCTCCAAGAGAATATAATTTATAATAAAAAGATGTAGCAACTTTAATAGTTTTGCTACATTTTTTCTATTTGAATTTGGTTCTCTCTATAATTATTACCCCACTTAAACATAGAGTCAAGGATTGGTTGTAAGCTAAGACCTATCTCTGTAAGAGAATATTCCACTCTAGGTGGTACTTCAGGGTATACTTTACGCATTATAAGTCCGTTTTTTTCCATTTCCTTTAAGTTATGAGTAAGAACCTTTTGAGTTATGTTTTCTAGTGATTTTTTTAATTCACCAAATCTTTTTGTACCAGTAGAAAGCTCTCTTATTATAAGTACTGTCCATTTATTACTTATTAGTTGTAAGGTTATTTCAACAGGGCAAGCAGGTAATTCTTTTGGCATAGATAATTTCTCCTTTCTAGACTGTTAGGTATATATATTAGAGCATTATATATTTTTATGCTTTAAATTAGCTATCATGGGAATTATTATAAGTATAAATATCTTAAAAGACAATAGAAAAATCTAAGTAAAATTAGAATTGTTTTAAAAGTGTCCTTGAAGAAACTATACCACTTTAATGTGCGTACTTTACCTTATTATAATCTAGAAATACAATAAATACACAGAAAAGAATAGCTTTATAAAGTAGACAGGAGGAAAATACATGGCAGAGTTATTTAATAGATATAAAAATAAAATAAATGATATAGTAAAAAAATATAAGATGCTGATGCAATTGTCATTGGTATAGGGGCTGGAATGACGGCTTCAGGTGGTATTAGTTATATAGATCCTAAAATTGTAAAAGAAATGTTTCCTGAATATTATAACTTAGGTTTTAGATCAATTGTAGAAATACGGTCAGCATTTTGGAAACTAAGTGAAGAAAATAAACTATCATATTGGGCATATTGGGCAAGGCATATTGATGAAATTAGATATAAAGATGAAACCTTAGAAGAATTTATTGTTCCAGAATGTACATGGGCCATATTTTCTGGAGAAGGTTATGCCTAATCTATTCAAGAATTAGAAAAAAGAATTGTAACTGAATAGCTTCCAACTTCAGGATATGAATATGTAAATGCACCGGATATAGAAGTATATATAAATGCTGATCCTGAAAACTCAAAGTATTAAGTATGGATTTCAGTTTTAAAAAAGGATGTTTAATTAATCTGCTGTAAATAGCAACATTAATATATCTCAGAAACCAAATTTACAGTAGTTAAAGATCCATACCACAAATAAGTGATACGGGTCTTTATGTTTATATTTATTTTGATAGTAATGGACATTGCGTATATATTTTAAATTAAATCATCCAAACCATTAACTGCAGTTTGTTCATTTTCATTGATAGGAATGATTATGCACTTTTGACCATCGATGACTTGAGATTTTATTTGAGGAACTTTTTCAGGTTTTACTTGAACAATGACATCATAGTCAGAATTTATATCATGATTTTCTGATTTTTCATCTTCGGATTCATCTATATTATCATCTAAAGTCTTTTCTGAAGCGTCATCTGAAACAGAATCCTGTTCAGAATCATCTACATTTTCATAAAGCTCGTCGTCTACGGCAGCTTCCTTGGTAACTTCCTCAAGTTTAGTTTGAAGTATTTCTACTTGTTTTTGAAGGTGCTGTTCTCTTTTTCTTTGTTCATTAGCTTTAATAGTTTTGGCATCAAGTAGACTTTCAGCTAAAGGAAGGTCTTCACCGAAATTTTCTACATAGGATTTTTCAATCTTAGTAGTGATTTCTTCTGGAACGCCACTTTCAACTAAAAGATTTTGGATATCCTTATTTGTTAAAGTGATAGGTTCACAATCTGTATCTTCATACATAGCATTATGTTCCTCTATCATATTATTTAGATTATCTTGGACATCCATAAAGACTTTCTCAGCTTTTTTCTCATCAGCACCAAAGGAATCTTTGATCATTGATTGGAAAGTTTCTTTTTGTATAGTTGAAGTTTGCTTGGAACAACATCCTAAAGCTGTTTCCATTAATTCAGGGTGAGTATCCTTTGCATTTTTAGTGTAGTACATAATTGAATTCACATCTGAACTACGCTCGATGAAAGCAGGAAATACAAAGCCGTTAGTTGGAGGCTCGACCACCCAATCTCTTATACGGGCTTTAATCTTATTTTCATCTTCGAAGTATCTAAGTCCAGGCTCAGAAAGTGAAACAGGGCATAGGGCACATAGAACATACTCATATACTTCTTCAGACTCATCTAATTTTGCATTATCAGTAGTCTTTGTGAGAACGTCATAAGCATCGTGAAAAATAAGTATCAAAAAATTGCCTGTATAATCGTAGCTGTCTATTATGGAATCATAAAAATCATCAAGGATAGCATCATCCCTTAGACGGCTGTTTTTAAGGCGCATAAGTGAAATTTGTCTTTCATTTACTAGGTCTTCGTTAAGTGGAAAGTTAAGCTCTAAAATATTATTTCCAATGGTTCCAGAAAGGACTTTCTTGGCTATTTCTAAATATTTAAAGTACTCATCTTCCTCAAGATTTAGGAATGTTTCTCTAAACTTTAAAATTATATGTTTTTCGCCATTAACGTAGCAACCACACATTTTAGTGAAGGTGCAGTGATCCTTTTTAAAACGCTTTTTTAACTCAAGTATATCTTTTTTTCTCATATATAAACCTCACAATTCACTGTTTTTATTCGCAATATTATCTATACAATAACATCATTAAGTATAGTATTTTTTTTATATTAAATAAAGATTTTATTAGAGTAAGTTAAATTATATATATGTATTAATATACATTTGTTTTACCTCCACAAATCAAAATAGGTGAATTTGAATTGAGTTGATTCTTACTCAATTATACAATAAAATATTAAGATAGTCAGGTAAAAAATGGATAAAGTAAATGTGATATAATTTGATAATAAACATTATTATAATATATATAATAAATGTTATTAAAGGGAGTGAGGGCCCTGAAACAATCAATTGAAACTTTAGCACTTAATTTATTATGATAATGGAGGATTTAAAATATGGAAAGTGAAAAGGAAAAGAGGAGAAAGAGAATACGAGAACTGAATGAACCTCCACAGCTAACGACATTGGAGGAAACGGGAAATGCAGTGACTCATGGAATAGGCGCAGTTTTAGCTTTAGTAGGATTTATACTGCTACTATTAAAATCGGACACAGGTCTCAAAATAATGGCTTCTTGTTTTTATGGAATTAGCTTGTTTCTGTTAATGCTCATGAGCTGCCTATATCATGCCTTTAAAAGTGGATCTACTGTGAAACGATTGTGGAGAAGGTTTGACTATGCATCAATTTATCTTTTGATCGGGGGAACCTTTGCACCATTATATCTTGTGTATTGGGGAAATACTTTGGGGATAATTATTTTCTGCATTCAATGGGCGTTGATTCTCTTAGGAATAGTTATGCTTAGCATTTTTGGACCTGGAAGACTTAAGTGGCTTCATTTTTCTTTGTATTTTGTAATTGGATGGAGTGGACTTATATTTATACCAGATTGGATTCAAAATAATATGCCACTATTATGGTTTATTCTCATTGGTGGAGTTATTTATACTGTTGGAATGGTTCCATTCACAAGAGATAAGAAATATGACCATTTTCTTTGGCATTTCTTTGTGGTGGCAGGGGCAATTCTGCATTGGTTTGGTATTTATATGTTTGTTTACTAAGTTTTCATCCAAGTCAGATTTGTCCATAGCGAGATATTTGGCATTTATATGTCTATTTATTGAAGCAATAGAAAAAGGGGTGCATCAAAACTGTGCTGAGAATCAGTTTTAATCCACCCTTTATTTTGTGTATTATTAATAAATATTTATTTAAAAATTCCACCTGTAATGGTATATTTCATTTAATGGAAACCAGGATAGTTTGGACTTTTTCATTTTTGGATGGGAATTGTGTAGCACAAATGGAATTCCATCAGAATCACGCTCATTAGATATTATTCCAACATGCTCATAAGGTTTAAGAAATAAGAGAATATCACCAGGTTGCCACTGTTTTAAATTTTCTATATCATTAGCAAGGACCTCAGTAGTTTCCTTAGAACAATATTTGTCGAAGAATACCTTTTGATTCTTTACTCTTCTAAAGTCTATGTTAGGGTCAGGCTTTCCATTGACACCAGCATAGGAACTGATATTTTTCTGAATATCTTCATCCATCAAAGTTTTAAGATCTATGCCGGCAGCTTTAAATCCACGCCAGATTACATCTGTACATACACCTTCTGTATTAGGGGGATAGCCTCCTACATAATAGGCATCCTTATAAGGTGTTTCTTCATTAAAGCTTTTCTCGGCAGATTCAACCATATCTAAAGTATCAGCAATGCCATTGTTATTTTTATCTGATTTTGAAGATTCATCTGGAATCTCAAGTTTATTTTCTTGGGGAAGAATCTCTAAATCCTCTGCTATATCCACAAGCTTTTCAGTAGAAGGAGTTTTAGATATCACAGGGATGAGTAAGATTAAAATTATTATGATACATATAAAAAAGTATTTGAAAAACTTTTTCAAATAATCACCTCCGAATATACATTAATTTAATTGTAATTGGGAAATAATAATAAAGTCAATTATAAAAATATAATAATGATTTTATAATATGCTACACTCTAGATTAAATATGTGGCAAAATAGGACATAATTTTAATAAAAAGCATAAAAAATATGAATAAATACTACTTTTAGTGTTGTAATTTATGTGGAAATATGACAGAATAATGTTATATCATTACTAAAAAAAGTTCGGTTTAAAATATACGTGTATAATCGGAGGGAGTATGTTGGAAATTAAAACATCATTATCAATTCCAAATGGTCAGCTTGCTATAGTTGCATTGGATAGCATAGGAGATCTAGGAAAGAAGATTGATAGCAGTCTTGTAAAATGTAGAGAGAATAGGGCTAATGGGGAAGACGTTTACTTAGAAGCAAAAGATTCGTATCTTATAGGTTCTGATACAATTAGATTCTCAAATGGAGAGGGAAAAGTTGTATTAGAGGACACTGTAAGAGGTAAAGACGTTTATATATTATGTGACGTAGGAAACTATGGATGTACATATAAGATGTTCGGACGTATAAATCATAAGAGCCCAGATGACCATTTTCAAGATATAAAGAGAGTATTATCTGCTATGGGTGGAAAGGCTAAGAGAATAACTGTTGTTATGCCTTTACTATATGCCAGCAGACAACATAGAAGAAAGAGTAGGGAGTCTTTAGATTGTGCTATGGCACTTCAAGAGCTTGAAAGATTAGGAGTAGATGATATAGTAACATTTGACGTTCATGATCCAAATGTTCAAAATGCTATACCACTTATATCTTTTGATAATTTATACCCAACTTATGAGATAGTTAAAGCATTTTTAACTAAAGAAAAGGATCTTCCAATAAACAAAGATAATATGCTTGTAATCAGCCCTGACACAGGAGCAATGGATAGAGCTATATATTATTCTGGTGTATTAGGATTAGATATAGGATTATTCTACAAGAGACGTGACTACTCAACAGTTGTAAATGGAAAGAATCCAATAATACAGCATGAATATATCGGAAGAGAAGTAGAAGGACAAAACATATTAATCGTTGATGATATGATAGCGTCTGGAGAATCAGTATTTGATATAGTTAGAGAATTAAAGAAGAGAAAAGCTGAAAAGATATTTGTTTCAGCAACATTCTCACTTTTCACAGAAGGCATAGAGAAATTTGATAAGTATTATGAAGATGGTCTTATCGAAAGGGTTTATTCAACAAACTTAACTTACATACCAGAAGAAGTTAAGACTAGACCTTGGTTTAGAGAAGTTGATATGTCTCACTTTATAGCTGAAGTTATAAACAACTTAAATTTAGATGAATCTATAGCACCACTTTTAGATGCTACAGAAAGCATAAATAAGCTTCTTGAAAAGAGAAAATAATCTAGAACTTTATGGCGGTCTTCTTGAAAGAAGGCTGCCATTTTTATAATGGTGAAAATTTAAGATGCAAGTCATAATGTTTCGAGATTAAATATATAATTAATTAGAAGTTCTAAAGGGATGTGATTATTATATATTTTTTAAGCAGTGGCTTGTGGAATACAGGAATGGTATATGATTTTGTAATCATTATATTAAAAATTGGATTCATACTTTTTTTTATAGGATTTTGCAGCAGATTAAGGAATGTTGAGTTCAATAGAATTTTTGATACTTTATTAGTGTCTCTTCCAGCTGCCCTTTTAGGAGGACGTATCTATCATGTTTTAATAAATATAGACAAGTATAAAGTTAATATACTAGATATGCTAAACATAAATAAAGGTGGTTTTGATACTGCTGGAATAACTCTTGGGGCTTTCCTTGGGGCGTGGCTTTATATAGTTTATAAAAAGTATAGTTTATTGGAATTTTTGGATATAATCGCACCTGCACTAGTTTTAGGGGATATGGTTTTTAACTTTCTATTTTTAGATTTTGCCGTAAATATATTAATGTTTATCATATTATTATTTATAACAAAGGCAATTCAGAAAAGAGGCTTTGTCATAGCAAGTTATATAATTTTGATATTCGTAGTAAAGATAATCTAAAGGATACCTTCTTTAAAAGAGGGTATTTTTTCATGTAAATAAGATAATATGAAATATCTATAGAAAAAGCCTATATATATTGGGTATAATTAGCTATAGTATTAAATTGTTAAGAGAGTGATGAAATTGAGTAGGAACATCAAAAAAGGTAAGATAGATAATTACTTTAGTCCTTTTAAATATTCTAAGGCCCAAAAGCTTTATTTAGAGGATTATATAATAGATTTGACTTCCAAATATGAAGATAGAGAAAATATACTTCAAGGCATAGTGGCTTCAGAAACCTATGGAGAATATTTAGTGAAGGTAAGGGTGGATGAAGAGGAGAACATGACATTTTATAGTTGCAGTTGTGATGATTTTGATTGCAAAGGCAAGCCTTGTGAGCATATAGGAGCGTGCTACTTAAAATATATAAATGAAATGAAAACAGGGCCATCAGAATTAGATGAGCTTTTAAATTTATATGAAGAGGAAGAAAGTATCGTTCAGGGAAGTGATACTTTAAACCTTGACATAGCCATGGGTCATACTTCCTCTAGAGCTATAAATAATTTTATAGAGGTTAAAGCTGGAGTAGATAAGCTTTATGCTGTAAAAAATTTTAGATACTTTTTAAATGCATATATGAGAAAGGAACCAACACAACTAGGACGATATATACTGGATTTTGCTAAGGTTTCTATAACAAAAGAAGACCAAATGCTTCTTGATTATTTTTTAGAGCTTTTAGACATGGATAATATATTTTTATCTGCTCAAGGTACTGCGGTGAGGCTGGTGGAGGACAAAAGAATATTTATACTAGAGACTCACTTTAAGAGAGTAATGGAGCTTTTGAAAAAGAAAAGTATATCTTTGTCTATACCAACTGGTGATTACGAAGATGTCCATGTGAAAGAAGAAGAGCTTAGTATAAATTTTGCTTTAAAAAGAGATGGAGATGAGCTGTTGCTTACCTTTCAGGGAAGCAGCATACCATTTCCTATGACTTCAAAGGGAGATTATTATTTCTATAAAGACGGCATATGGAGAGTAAAAAAGAATAAAGAAAGCTATTTGATAGCACTATTTGATACCATGATAAAAAATCCATATGGAGCTTTGAAAATTAGAGATGATGAAAAGGATAGATTTGCCTCCTTCCTTATGCCAAGGATTAAAGAACTTGGAAATCTAAATATAGAGGAAAGTGTGAAGAAAGAGTTTGTAGAAGAGCCATTAAGTGCGGAATT
This sequence comes from Clostridium sp., assembly GCA_022773025.1. GTDB lineage: Bacteria > Bacillota > Clostridia > Clostridiales > Clostridiaceae > Clostridium_X. Next base: position 14,004 of record JALEZF010000008.1, read on the forward strand.
TTACATAGATAAAGATATGGATGTATTGGTACTTTCACTTTATTTCTATTATGGAGATGAAAAGATTAACATTTTAAAAAAGGTCAATAAGAAAAATACTCAGGGCATACTCATACGAGATGTAGAAAAGGAAAAGAATATTTTAGATATAATCAGAGAATATGGATTTGAAACTATTGATGACAAATTTGTGCTTCAAGAAGAGGACACCATAGTTGATTTTATAATTGATGGAATAAATAAGCTAAAGAAACATGGTGATGTATACTATTCTGAAGCCTTTAAGGGAAGCAAAATAGCAACTACAAAAAATGTGAAGATAAGAGTAAGGCTTACAAGGGAAGATATGCTTGCACTTTCTTTTGACTTTAAGAATATACCACGTGAGGAGATAATAAATCTTATAAAAGCCTTTAATGAAGGCAAAAAGTATTACAAACTCAAGGATAACGGCATAGTTCTGCTTCAAGGAAGTGCCCTAATAAAGATGCAGGCTCTTAATGAATTTCAAAGTATAGATGATGATTATTTTGAAAAAGAAGAAATAATGCTACCTAAGTATTTGGCACCTTATATAAATGAAAAATTTATGGATGAAGATGACTTTAAAAGGAATAAGGGATTTAGAGATCTTATCAATAATATAAAAGAAGCTAAGGATATGGATTTTGAGATTCCGAAAACTATAAAAGCAGATCTAAGAGATTATCAAGTTAAGGGATTTCAATGGATGAAAACTTTAAGCCAGTGTGGTTTTGGAGGAATCCTTGCAGATGAGATGGGACTGGGAAAAACTCTTCAATCTATAACTTTTATAAGCTCCCTAGAAGAAGGTACATCTTTAATCGTTTGTCCAACATCTCTTTTATATAACTGGAAAGAGGAATTTGAAAAGTTTGCTCCGTCTCTAAAGATTTTAGTCATGAGTGGTGGTCCAAATGAGAGACAGGAGAATTTTGAGAAGCTTCATGACTATGATGTAGTTATAACTTCCTATAATATTTTGACTAGAGATATTGAAAGCTATGAGAAGATTAAATTTACATCTATTATAGTGGATGAAGGGCAAAATATGAAGAATCCATTATCTCAAAGAGCAAAGGCCATGAAGAGACTGAATGGTAGAAATAAATTTGTCCTAACAGGAACACCTATAGAAAATTCTCTTACAGAATTATGGTCCATCTTTGATTTTGTAATGCCTGGTTATATATTGAACCGTAAGAAGTTCCAGATGAAATATGAGATTCCTATAGTAAAGGATGAAAATCCTAAGGCTTTAGAAGAGCTTAGATCTAGGATACTGCCTTTTATATTAAGAAGACTTAAAAAGGATGTTGCAGGAGAACTACCACCAAAGATTGAGAAGACTATAAAGGTGGATATGACACCAGAACAAAAGGATATTTATGTGACTTACGTTAAGATGTTCAAAGAAGAGATTGAAAATATAGATTTAAATGATTTTAATAAGGGAAAGATGAAAATATTCTCTGCTCTCACAAGGCTTAGGCAGATATGCTGTCATCCAAACAGTTTCTTAATGGACTATGATGGAGATAGCGGAAAGTTTGAAGCTTTTTATGATATACTGAATTCATCTATAGAAGAGGGACATAAGATTCTTGTATTTTCCCAATTCACATCGGTGCTTTCAATAATAGAAAAAGAATTTAAAAAACAACATATAGCTTATAGCTATCTTGATGGTTCTGTGCCATCAGAGCAGAGAATGAAGCTAGTAAAGGAATTTAATTCAGGACACAACAAAGTATTCTTAATATCATTAAAAGCAGGTGGAGCTGGACTAAATCTTACTTCAGCTGATGTAGTTATTCATTTTGATCCATGGTGGAACCCAGCTGTTGAGGATCAAGCAACAGATAGAGCTCATAGAATAGGGCAAAAGAATTCTGTAGAGGTTATAAAGCTAATAACCAAGGGTACCATTGAAGAAAAAGTCCTTATGCTTCAAGAAAAGAAAAAACAGATAATAAGGGATGTAATTGGAGAAGAGGAGATAGGAGATAAAATTTTATCCTCTATGAACTTTGAAGATTTACAGGAACTATTCACTTTAGAATAATATAACCATAGATTAAAAGAAAGATAATACTTTAATTGTGTAATCAAGGAGGAACATTATGAAATTAATATCATGGAACGTAAATGGCATCAGAGCTTGTGTTACTAAAGGATTTCTAGACTTTTTTAAGGAAGTAGATGCAGATATATTCTGTCTTCAAGAAACTAAACTTCAAGAAGGTCAGATAGATTTAGATCTAGAAGGCTACCATCAGTATTGGAACTATGCTGAGAAAAAAGGTTACTCAGGAACAGCTATTTTTACAAAAGCAGAACCTTTAAGTGTAAGCTATGGAATAGATATAGAAGAACACGACAAAGAGGGAAGAGTTATCACCTTAGAATTCGAAGATTTCTACATGATTACAGTTTACACTCCAAATTCAAAGCAGGCATTAGAAAGACTTCAGTATAGAATGCAATGGGAAGATGATTTTAGAACTTATTTGAAGAATTTAGAGACTAAAAAACCTGTTATAGTATGTGGAGATTTGAACGTAGCCCATAAGGAAATAGACCTTAAAAATCCAAAGAGCAACGTAAAGAATGCGGGCTTCACTCCAGAAGAAAGGGAAAAGTTCACTGAACTAATCAATTCAGGATTCATAGATACCTATAGATACTTTCATCCTGATACAGAAGGAGTATACTCTTGGTGGTCTTATAGATTCAACGCTAGAAAGAACAATGCAGGATGGAGAATTGATTATTTCTGCACATCAGAAACTTTAAAAGATAGACTTGTAAGCGCTGATATACATACAGAAGTTTTAGGATCAGACCACTGCCCAGTGGAACTTGTCATAAAATAATAATATTTCTATGGCACTTTAGGAAAGGGGGAGTTTGGGGGGATTTCCAATACTAGAAACAAAAAGATTATATTTGAGAAAAATAACTATAGATGATGCTGAGGATTTGCTGGAATATCTATCTAGAGATATAGTTACCAGATATTTAGGTAAAGAATCATTGCAAAATCTAGAAGAGGCTATATCAATAATTAAAGGTTGTGAAAATAATTTTAATGAAAATAGAGGAATAAGATGGGCAATACTTAATAAGAGCAACAATAAATTCGTTATTAAGAAGAGAAATCTTTAATTGAATAAATAAAAAAACAGCAATGAAACGTGAATTCATTGCTGTTTTTTGCATAATGTAAAAGTATTATTGTAAATTTGGCTCTGTATCATAGAGATAAGATAACTACATAAACAATTAATGAAATAAAATATAATAATTTAAAGAAAAGGTTAATAATGTTAGAATTATTATAAGCTAATATAATTTTAAGGAGGAAAGATTATATGAGAATAAATAAAAAAATAATAATACTGGCAATTATACTTATGATAACTAATACAGCTATAGCATGTAATAAAGATACAGATAAGGTAGAAGATTTAGGAAGTGGAATTATTTTTACAAAAGCTACAGGTTATATGAAAGATCAATATGTTCTAAGAGTTGATAATAAAAATTATCTTCTTAAAACAGATGATCATAATACATTTAGTACAAGTACCTTTTATAAAGATAATTTATATTATTCAACTAAAAATTCAAAAGGATATAGTAATTTAATAAAATTTAATATAAAAACTCAAGAGTCAACAATTCTTCCAATTAGTAATGATGTAGATAATATAGATACTATGCAGAGTGTAGATAATATTTTGTTTTTAAGAGTAGTAAAAAAAGGTGAGCATTCTATGGGATTAGTTAAATACAATATGGACAATGATAAATACGAATTTTTTAATTATGACAGTGATGATGATATGTTGATGGATTTTAATGTTAGAGGAAAATATATAGTCTATATACAATACTCAGATAAAGAGATGCAAGATAGTATGGGGAAATTTAATACTGACAAAAGTCCTGATAAAGTATTCAATTGTCCCCCTCATAGAATAACTGTAGCAAATATTGAAACAGGTGAAAAGGTTTACGAAAAAAGTATTCCTGAAATGATAGAATCAGTTACGTTAAATAAAGAGTGCAATAAAATTGCATATATTCATTCATCTATGAAATCAAGTGAAGAACCAGCAAAGCTTACTATTGAAGATTTAAATGATGAAAGCGAAACTATTCCCAATATTAATAAAGAAAACTACTTAACCTTAGAACATGTACGGTTTGGAGATACTGATAATGAATTATACTATATTGCAAGATCAACTAAAAAAGTTGGCGAAGATAATGTTAAAGAAGTAATAAAGTATGATATTGAAAAAGGAAAAATAGTTCAATCAATTTATTCTAATGATTCGTTATTAAAATATTTCACAATACTTCCATCTATTAAAGGGAATAAAGAATTTCTTGATCAGTATCTCAAGGAAGATATTTTAACTATAAATGATAATCTTGATAATAATATAGAAAATCATTCATCAGATAATAATGATATATCTGATAGTAAAGAAAATGAACCTACAGAGTTTAATGAAACGGAGCTAAAAACATCAGATATTCCTGTAAAATACACACTAGAGCAATCTAAAAGCAATGGAGATTATATTTTTATATCAGAAGAAAAAATATCCTTTAATAGAGATAAATTAGACTCCTTTATTGATTCTGTCAACGATAAGAAGCCATCTAAAATAAGGTATACTCAGTACTATGAGGGGGTTTTAGACTGTATGAGGGATATTGAGTACGATGGTGAAAAAATAATTTTAAAGGACTATGATACTAAATCAGTTGAGAAAGAGACCTATTGCTATGTAGAAACAACTGATAGTGGTTTAATTTTCGATGGACACTACTATAGATTGAAAGATAAAGGACTTAAAGTATTTTCTGTGAATTAAAAAAGATAACCTAGTATCCATCATATTTTATGGACACTAGGTTGTTTCCTATCTTGGAAAAAACTTTTCTTAACTTCAATTGAAACTTCATATCCTCCAATGATTTCATAAGAGAAATTTAAAGGTAGCTTTAATTCTTTAAATTCTTCTTGCAGTGATTTTAGAACAGTTGGCCTTAAGTAGCAGTATGTATGTCCGCTTTGAGGAACTTTTAGTATATTGCTTAAATCTTTTAGTGATACTGTGATTACAGCTTCATTTTTCTGAGATTTAAGCCATTTATAAAAAACACTTCCGTAAATTGATTTGAATTTTATGATTTCAGTGGTGCGCTTCCTTTTGAAAGACACTCTCTTTTTTTCTTTTTCCATATATAATCCTCTCTAGGCTTCTTTTAATTATAGTATATACCTATCAAGATGAAATAATAAATAGAACTGGGCAGGAAAACTTTTAATAGATTTATGTAAAATGATATAATTTAATTAGATAGAAAGTATGGATGGTATAAGATGAATAAAACAATTGGATTTATCGGATGTGGAAATATGGCAGGTGCTATAATTGGAGGACTAGTTTCTTCAGGAAAAGTTAAAGGAGAAAATATAATAGCTTCTGATGGATTTCCTAAAGGATTAGATAACTGCAAAGATAAATACGGCATAAGGACTTCTTTAAATGATAACTTAACTGTTGCTAGAGAAGCAGACATATTATTCTTGGCAGTAAAACCTAATGTGTATTTTAAAGTTATAGATGAAATAAAAAATGAGGTTAAGGAAAATGTTATTATATGGTTCATCACCAGCATATATATATATGTTTCTAGAAGCTATGGGAGATGGAGGAGTTCTTGCTGGAATTCCAAGAGATAAGGCATACAAGATGTCTGCACAAGCTATGATAGGTTCTGCGAAAATGCTTTTAGAAACAGGAAAGCATCCAGGAGAATTAAAAGATATGGTTTGTTCTCCTGCTGGAACAACTATAGAAGCAGTATACTCTCTAGAGAAAAATAACTTTAGAGGTACTATAATAGAAGCTATGGAAAAATGCACAGAAAAATCAAATGAGAGGGCAGGGAAAAATAATTTTTTAAAATAGTAGAAAAAGTCATTATATAGGCATATAATAATATAAAATCTCTTTGCACTGCATATAAATCTACAGTACAAACTGATCAGGCCGATGAATGACTTTATTTATGGAGCCGGGCCATAAATGGCAACAGGATTTTTAGGAAGCTACAATACCTGTGGGACAGTTTATTGTTCTACAGGTATTTTTTACGTACTTTTAGAACAATAACTGAGTCTTTATTGCAATGCCATAGAGCTATCAAACAAATATTCTTGGGAAGCAAGAATTAGAATGGAGGTAACTTTTATGACAGAACAAACCAAAAATCAATTGAAAGGTTTAACAAAAGATGAAGCGAGAGTTCTACAAGAAAAATTCGGCAAAAACAGGTTAGTACCTGAAAAGAAAGAAAATTTCTTTCTAAAAATTATCCAAGTACTAAAAGAACCCATGTTTCTACTTCTCATTGCTGCTGCAGTAATCTACTTCTTACTTGGGGAACCGAGAGATGGAACAATAATGCTGGTGTTTGTAGTAGGAATAATCAGCATAGATGTAATCCAAGAGTGGAAGACGGACAAGACTTTAAATGCACTAAAGAATCTATCAGCACCACACATAACCGTTATAAGAGATGGTGAAGAATGCACCATAAATAGTGAAGATTTAGTACCAGGAGATCTGATGATGATAGCAGAAGGAGTAAAGCTTCCTGCTGACGGTAAAGTCATTAGATCCAATGATCTTTGCATCGATGAATCCTCTTTGACTGGTGAAGCGGAAGGTGTATGGAAATGCACAGATGACAGTGGAAATAAAGATTATTGGAAGAAAGACCACTGCTACGCTGGAACACTAGTAACTCAAGGGACAGGCGTAATATTAGTAGAAAAAATAGGTGCAGAAACTGATTATGGAAAGATAGGAATAAATGTTGCAGAGTCACCAGACAGACCTACACCAATGGAAAAGCAGACTAGAAAATTAGTTAAGATATGTGCCATGATAGCAGCAGTTTTATTTTTAATGGTATGTATCATAACTTATTTTAACCTTCCTGACCGTGAGTTTAAGGAGAGAATAATAGAAAGCATATTGTCAGGAATAACTCTGGCTATGGCTATGATACCAGAAGAATTCCCAGTAATTCTAACAGTATTCTTGTCTATGGGAGCATGGAGACTTGCAAAGAAAAGTTCATTAGTAAGAAGACTTCCATCAGTAGAAACTTTGGGAGCTGTTTCAGTTTTGTGCGTAGACAAGACAGGAACCATCACTATGAACAAGATGAGGGTAAGGGAATGCTGGGCTTTTAATAATAATATAACAGAAATAAACAAAATAATGGGAATGGCTTGCGAGATAGATGCTTATGACCCAATGGAATATGCCATTCTTGACTATTGTGAAGATAATAATATTTCAAAAGATGAACTCTTTAAAGGAGACCTCATAAGCGAATACTCGTTTACAAATGAAAGAAAGATGATGGGTCACGTATGGAAAGTGGAGGATGAAGCTATAATAGCGGCAAAGGGCTCAGCAGAGAAAATACTAACACTATGTAGACTAGAGGAAGAAGAGAAAAAAATAGTAGAAAACAAGATTTTCAGTATGTCATCTAAAGGCCTAAGGGTCCTTGGAATAGGAAGAATGATACTGCAAGATGAAAGAGATATTCCAGAAACTTTAGAGGAATGCAGATTAGAATTTTTAGGACTTGTAGGACTTCAAGATCCTCCAAGAGAAAATGTAAAAGATGATATTGCAAGTTGTATAAAGGCTGGAATAAGAGTTGTAATGATAACTGGAGATAATGGAATAACTGCAAGTGCTATAGCAAAGCAAGTTGGTATACCACATAGTAGCGACATAATTACTGGGGATGAATTAAGTGCTATGACAGATGAGAAGCTTAAGGAAAGAATAAAAGATGTGAGTATATTTTCAAGGGTTATGCCAGAGCACAAGATGAGGATAGTTAAAGCCTTTAAGGAAAATGGTGATGTGGTTGCTATGACAGGGGACGGTGTTAATGATGCACCAGCTCTTAAATATGCTGATATAGGAATAGCTATGGGCAAAAGAGGTTCTGAAGTTTCAAGAGAGGCAGCTGATCTTATACTCCTTGATGATAATTTTTCAACTATCGTAGACACCATAAAAGACGGACGAAGAATTTATGACAATATGAGAAAAGCTATAGGCTATGTTTTCACTATTCATATACCAATAGCCTTTGCATCACTTTTAGCACCTATGCTTGATATAAGATCATCAATGCTACTTTTACTTCCAGTGCATGTTGTGCTATTAGAGCTTTTAATAGACCCAACCTGCTCTATTGTACTTGAGAGGCAGCCTTCTGAAATTGATATCATGGAACGAAAACCACGAAATCCTAAGGAAAGCATATTAACAGCTTCAATATTGATAAAGAGCATAATACAAGGGATAGTTTTGTTTGGAGCATCCTTTGCCTCTTACTATCTGTATTTAAATAATAATCCTGGACAAGCTGAAATAGCACGTTCCATTGGACTTGCTATTATAATGCTCTCCAATATGCTTCTTGTACAAGTCAATAGTTCAGAAAGTGAATTTGCATATAGATCTATGATGAATTTGAAGAAGGATCCTGTCATGTGGGCTGTAGGTTTTGGAACATTAATAGGACTTGGATTAATACTATATACTCCTATTGCTGAATTCTTAAGCTTGGCACCACTTACTTTAAATCAAGTTCTTAGAGTTATAGTGACTTCTTTTATTGCAGTAATGTGGTATGATGTAGTAAAAATCTTTAAGAAAGTTAGAAGAGGTAGAATTAAATAATATTTATTGGGAAAGTTAATTGTAATTAGGGGGACTTTGCTTTGTGCAGAGCCCCCTTTTATAGTTTTCAGTGGGAGGGAATATTATGGAAAAATTTTCTAAAATTGTAGTATGGTTTATGGCTGCAATTATATTGTGCTCATTTTCCTATGGGAAAAAGGATGAAAGACTATGGAAAACCATCATAAACTCATATATTCAAGGATATTTGGAAAGTTCAAAGACTGGAACTTATGTAAAACCATATTCTTTAGAAGAGAATGAAGAAACGTATTTCTACAATGTCTTAGGTGAGCTAAATGGCAAAAGAGCGATGCTGTTAGACACTCGATTCAAAAATTATACATACTCCATAAAATATAAAGATATAGAGTCTAGAGGAACGTGTATAAGAATCACTGTGTTAGTAGACGTTGACTATGAGTATGAAAATGGTGTAAAGGGAGGAGTTCGTGATATAGATTATGAATTTCAACTTGAGAAAAGAGATGAGGGATGGGTTGTAACAAATTTAAAAAGTGATTACGATGAATTCCAAGATTTTAAGAATAGAGTTAATGAAAAGAAAAAGGTTATGAGAGGAGAAAATAAAGAAATAATAGATAACTGTCGTGATGAGGAGATTGAAAGACTGAAAACATACAAGAAAAAACCAATTTCAAAAAATATTTTAAGTGATAAAGGCCAATGCGGCAATCCAGAATTGTCTCTTGGAGTTGCATATGCATTAGAATTTGCATTAAAAAATAAAAATGATAGGCTCTTCTATACTGCAGGCAACAGTGATTGCACAAATTTTGTATCTCAGTGTGTATGGGCCTCTCTTGGGAATTATAATCCTTTAGACAATGATTACACTGTTTCAAATATAAAGAAAGAGAAGTGCATGATTAAAAATCTATGGCTTGGAAATCAATATGGTGGAACAGCAGCTTGGGAAAATGTAGAGGCTCTTTGGACTTTTATTTTAAGTAAACCTGAATTTAAAGCTAAAGGAGTAAATCAAAATCAACCTTTGTCGAATTTAAATCTAGATGATATATCAGAAGGAGATATCATTCAAGTTAGAAAACGAAATGATTATAGATATAGCCATTCGGCTTATGTCACATCTGTAAAGAAAGATAAAGACAGTAATTTCATATATGTATCTCAACACTCTTATGATAAACTCAATAGGAATTTGGAGGATTTAATATTTAGTTGGGGTGGCGAAGAATGTTACATGAGAGTTGTAAAATTTGTAAAATAATAATTTTAAAGGAGAGAATATAATAAATAATATAATTTAATTCTATAATCAACTAAAAATTGAATAAATATACCGTATTATTCCTTCAAATTACAAGGAATTTATGGTAAAATTAATATGTGAATATGAGAGAGGGGGGACTTATGTGAAAAAAGCTAAAATTGCAAGTTTAATTGTTGCAACTACTGTGATGCAGAATACTGTTGCATCAGCATTACCTAATGAAGATATGAATAAAAACGTTGATTTAGATAAATCTAAAGGGATAGAAGAGAATGTTAAAGCATCTAAAGCTTCAGCAGTTATCAATGGAATTCCTATAAAGAAAATGCTTATAGATATGAATTACTCTAAAGGTGTTACTATAAGTCCTAAATACATAGTAATACATGATACGGATAATAGAAGTTTTGGAGCAGGAGCAGTTGCAAATAGAAATTATTTTGCAAATCATCCTAATGCAAAGGCTTCAGCTCATTTTATAGTAGATGATAGAAATATAGTTCAAGCCCTAGAGGAAACTTGGAAAGGGTGGCATATAGGTGATAGATACGCAGGAGTTAATCCTAACAGACCTGAAGCTAACAATGGAAATACCATAGGTATAGAAATCACTGTAAATCCAGATAGTAATTTTGATACAGCTATGAAAAACTCTATTGAACTTACAAAGTATCTTATGTTCAAATACAATATACCAGCTGAAAATGTAATAACTCATAATGATGCTACAGGAAAGACATGCCCTAGAATGATGCTACAGGATAGACCAACTTTGTGGCCAACATTTAAAAGTGCTATAAGATCAAATGGATCAAATCCAAGCGGACCATCTGACAACAATGTAGAAGGCAGTGGAATGTTTGGGGCTATTAAAAACGTAGATGCAGTTGTAAATACAAGTGCTAGAGAAGATGTCTATAGCGGCATGGGAGTATCTACTGGAGTAACGGGAAATGTATATCCTAATGAAAAAGTTAAAGTAAATTATTTTTCAAATGATTGGGCAAATATAACGTTTAAAACAGCAACAGGTGGAACTAAGACTGGATTTATTAGTGCAAGCAAGCTTAATGTTTCAGGGCTTACCCGTGTAAACAAACAAGCATCTATAAGAAATAGCAGCGATGTTACTGTTTATAAAGATTTAGAAGGAACTGTTCAAGATTCACTTACACCAAACATGGGCGTCACTTTGAATTACAATTTTAAAGAATGGTCTCATATAAGCTATGTTGCAAAGGATGGAAACATAAAGCAAGGTTTTGTAAACAGTACTTTAGTAAAGGTAAGTGACAGTGATGGAGATAGAGGAGATGGCGTTATAAATGCCATAAATAAGAATGGAACCTTAGTTAATACAAATAGTGCTAAAGTCTATTTAAATCCTGATGAAAACAGTGATGGAATAGGATTCCTCTACAAAAATGACAAAATGAAAGTTAACTTTAGTAAAGGAGCTTGGTACAATGTAACCTTTACTACAGCTGATGGGTCTTCGAAAACTGGTTATATAATGAGCCAGTATGTATCAGTGGAATCATCTTCTGATGATAACTACAAACCAGTAGGAAAAGGAAAAGTAATAAATGTAACTAGTGCTTTAAGGATAAGAAAAGGTCCAGGAACCAATTATGATGCAATTGGATGGCTTTATAATGATGATAATGTAGATATCCTAGGTAGAGAGGGTCAATGGTTCAATATAAAGAGCAATGGCACTATTG
>JALEZF010000071.1 GCA_022773025.1 Clostridium sp.
CTACATTAACATATGTAAGATCACTAACTAGTATTTCTAAATCTCTTCTATTATCAAACTCTCTATTAACTATATTTTCTGTTTTATCCTCATTACAGCTAGTTTTATTCACTTTATAGTATAATTAGAAATAAGTCTGTATTTATCCATAATTTCCCTTACCCTTCTTCGATAATTCTGTGTTTTTCCTGCCATGGCATTCTTCCCTTCTCTATTTTTTTATATTATATCATGACCGAATATTTATTGTATAATTTATTATAACCTATCCAAATAACTCAAATTTTTTCTTTGCTTCCTCTGTATTTTTCTGTTTAATTTTTTTACTTTTTTGTAAAATTATAAACAGAAAAGAAATAAAAATAAGACCATCTATTAAAATCATTACTATCATAGTAAATTTATTCTTTATTTTTCTTTCTATTAGTTAAAGCCCCTGTATTTATGCGGACATTTACATTTTTACTCTTTTTTTCTTATAAAAACAAACTGGAATTTCACAGTCTTTTTTTCAGATAAATCATATCAATTAACTGCACGCCACCTTCGTATATTGGGGCATGATAATTATCTACAAAAAAGTTTTTAATTACATGCGAACGAACAAACCCACACTTTTCATAAAACGGGATAGTTAAAGGACTGTCTCCTGTACCAACTTGAATAATAGAATACTGGTCTTTGTATTTATCTGTAATATAATCTATCAGAGTTTTTCCATAACCCCTGCCTTGATACTCAGGATCTGTTGCAATATTCTTAATTTCCAAAATACCGTTACCCTCATTAGTGACAACACACGCACACTTAACTCCGTTATCATTCAAAATATACATTGTTCCTTTTTCAAGATAACGGTCAACCATATCTTCCTGTTCATCCGCAAGCAACAACAACGGAAGATATACTTTTTTATTTTCCTTGATTTCCAATATTCTCAAAATTCATCACTCCTCCCAAATTTTAATTTTTCTATTTCTTTAAGCTACTTATAAAACCATAAATAGAAAATATAAACAAACCTAAACCGATAATAATTAAGGCAATCTTCCAACCTATTATAACAATATACGAATCATTATGATTGCAACTACAATGGCTAGTACGCCTGAACCCATTGCTAACAAAAATTTCTGGTATGGACGTTTCCCATACTCACGATTTTTTTCAAGTTCATTCAGATTCTTCCCTTCAGAAAAAGCAATAATTTCTTTGTAAGTCTGAATATCAAAATTCTTTTTTTGTTTTTCAATTCTAATTGCATAATATATTGTAATAATAACAATTATAGCCCAAATCCCAATACCTATACGTCCCCAAAATTTAGATAAGGGAACTGGCACTAAAATCATGATTAACATAAGCACACTAAAAATAGCACTATCATGTTTAAAGCCTGCAATATCTTCTGTTTTAACTTCTTTTTTCATTTCTTCAAGGTCTCCTTTAATTAATACGTCAAGAGAGACACCAAAAATAGAACTTAATAACAATAAGCTTTTCACATCAGGGTAACTTTTATTGTTTTCCCAATTTGAAATTGTTTGACGAGATACAAACACCTTTTCAGCTAATTCATCCTGTGAAACCTTCATTTCAGTTCTATATTTTTTTATTTGTTTTCCAATCTCCATAAATGCCCTCCTGCTCTTTCAGTCTATAACCTTAAAAAAATTCTAACAATCAAAAGTCTTTGATATGGCCTATTTTCTATGTCAAAATCATTTGACACCTAGAAAATCCACTTAATTCGGACTTCATTATGTATGTCCACTCCTTGATTACTATAAAACATTCATAGGCTTATGTCAAAATCATCTTATATATTCTGCTTTAATTATCTTACCTGATCCTCTGACATTCCTTGCATGGGTGATTTATAACACTGTCGTTGTTACTTAGGTTCTAGACAGCATAACAACTACCTCAACATGGTCGGTGTGCGGAAACATGTCTACAGGCCATGCCTCTGATGCTTTATATCCCTTTTTTCTAAAATACTTTAAATCTCTGGCTAATGTTTCTGGATTACAGGATACATATACAACTTTAGATGGTTTAAGCATGGCTATGGAGTATATAAATTTTTCAGTACTTCCACTCCTTGGTGGATCCATTATAACCCCATCCACAGCTTTGCCTTCCTTTGCCATAGCTTCCATGAAGTCACCAGCATCACCTTTATAAAACTTTACATTACTAATACCATTTCTTTTGGCATTACATATAGCATCCTTCACAGCATCACCGTTAAGTTCCACACCGATGACACTCTTTGCCCTTGGAGACGCAATTATGCCCATAGTTCCAATTCCGCAGTAAGCATCTATAACTGTTTCTCTTCCCGTAAGATTCAAAAGTTCTATAGCTTTATTGTAAAGAATCTCTGTCTGAATGTGATTCACTTGATAAAATGACTTAGAGGGTATTCTAAATATGGAGCCGCATAGGCTGTCTTCAATATATCCTTTGCCATAAATCACTTTTTCCCTCTGTCCAAGCACCATGCTAGTCCTCTTATTATTTTCATTGAGTACTATGGTTGTTATCTCTGGATGGGATTTTAAAAGAGCTTTTACAAAATTATTTTTAGATGGAAAAATCAGTAACGCTACCACCATAACCACCATTATCTCTTCACTCTCAAAACCTCTCCTTATAAGTAGATGCCGTAAGAATCCATCTCCTGTATTTTCATCATATATATTTATCTTAAAAGATTTTGTCATTTTCCTTATGGTATTTATTATCTCATCGCATTTCTTATCATCGATAAGTCAGCTTTCAACAGGAACAACATTATGAGTGCCAGCCTCATAGACTCCTGATATAACCTTTCCTCTGATGCTGTGAAATACAGCATGAACCTTATTTCTATAATTATAGGGATTATCCATTGCTGCTACAGGCTTCACATCTATGCCACTTCCAAGAAGCTCCTGAACCATTTCTCTCTTATTTTTAAGCTGTACATCATAAGAAAGTTTTAAGCTGGTACATCCTCCACACTTCTTATCAACTGGGCATCTAAGTTTAACAGCCTTCCCTTCCTCAATTTCTTTAGGCTTTACCTTGTGCAAATCAATATTTCGTTTCTTTTCAATATTCCCACTTTTCATTATGTAATTCCCCTTATAATATGTCTTATAACTCCTACAAGCCTCATTAAAGCTGCTTCATTATGCTATAATCTAAAATTAATTATCAAATCTCATTCTTAAAATTGTTCTTCTACAACCTACAAAGATCTTTTCAGTAATTTGTTATTTTATCATTTTAGTTTCCAATTTTTTGATTACTTCTTTGTCTTTGTATACCATCCTTCCTTACAGCCAGCTTCTTTACCTCCTCCATAAGAACCGCATATTTTAAATTTAGAAATAGCTTGTTTTACATATTTTTCAATTGATTTTCTATCTCCAAGTACCCATAGTTTTCCTGAAGTTGATCTTAAATCAAGAACCTTCAATCCAACTTCGTTAAAATATGCTTTTACAACACTCTCAGTGAAATCTATTTTCTTATCTCTAGCTTTTTTCTTATTTTTATTTGTTTTTTTAGATTCACTATCTTTAATCTCCTTCTTAAATTCTACTTTCTTATCTATATGTTGTACATCTGCAGGAATATTCATTTCCTCATCAAATACATATAATTCTTCTAATGCTCTTGTATAAGTTATATATTTTTCATTTTTTGTCATTCTTCCTGTAATAGCAATTACAGTTCCAAATTCTAAACCTTTTACTTCATCAACAGTCATAAGATTCCATCTTGTTCTATGAAGATCAAAGCTATCCACCATCATATTATGGATTTTGTTTTCATACATCTTAAACTCATTTTGAAAATGCCTTGCTTCTTTTAAATTCTTAACGATAATTGCACATAATCCGTATTTTGGAACATTTAAAAATAACTTAGTGATTTCTTCTTTAAAATTTTCATAACCATTCAATCTATGAACTCCATCACCATCTAAATTTATTGCATTCATTTTCATTCCAAACCGTTGATTACAATATTCTGTTATTTGTCTAGTATTACGATAATTTTCTAGCATAGTATATTGTTTAAAATCAGCTATATTACCAATCTCATCCCAGTTATCTATACCTTTAGTACCTTCAATATGCTGTTTTTCATCACCAAACAAATTTAAAATAACTTTATTATCATTCACCTTCTTAATCAGATTTATTTCTTGAGGAGCAAGTCCCTGTGCCTCATCAATAGTTATCAAGCTTTCTTTAGTATCATTTGGTATCCCGTGGTAATTATATAAGATTTGCAAGAAAATATAAGGTGAACAACTCAAAGTTGCTATTTTATCATTTTCATCAGGCTCTTGACCAAGTTTTTTCATAATGGCAAGATAGACATTTTTAACCATATCATTACTTAAATCTGTCATATATTTAATTTTTTCTAGCAAATGTTCATAATAGTTCAATGACAGTACTGGATTATCTATAGATTCTAGGTTTTTAACACATCTCATCAATTTTCTTATTTTTGGTCCTATCGAATCTTCATACTTCAAATATTTATCATCAAAATTAATCATGTTATTAAGTATTGAATAAGATTCACTAATAATAATCTCTTTTTTAGAAATGATACTATACATATCCTTAATATTATAGTCCTCATAATTTGTTTTAAAATCTTCAAATATGGATAATAATTTATCTATATTTTGTTTAAACTCATCTAATTTCGAAAAATACTCAACATCCTCTTCCACCATTTTTTTAACTAATTCCAAATATTCTATACTTTCATTTTCACGCCTAATTTTTCCAAGTCGATTAACAATCGCATCTTTATTTTTTTCCTCATCTAGATTTTCTAATTCATTTTTCCGCTTTTTAATTGAATCTTCTAATGTTAATTTTTTTTCTGAAATTCTTCGTAAAACTACGATTCTACGATTTATTACCATATCCTTAAATTCAGCAAATCCATTAAATATATCTCTGATAAAATTATAATAATCTCGTAATGATGCATTATTCTTATTTGCAATTTCATGTGCTTGCAAAATTAATTCTCTCAATTGTCTTTCTGGTACATCCTTTTTAGTATTTCTTCCATTAATCCCCATTTTAATTAGACCTATATTATAATTAAAATAAGACTTCTTAATTGAAGTTTTAATTTCTTTTATAATATCGTTTATACATTGATCAGAATAAACATATTTCTCTTGTTTACTAGAAAGACTGATAGAAGGATTAATTTGACCATAGTCATCTTTACTTCTACCATACTTTTCAATACAATAATCATAGTATTGAAATAATGTTCCTATTTTTAAATCAGAGATTTCTAGTTCATAACGCATATTTTCTGCCATTCGAATATAAGCTAACGAAGGAGTAATGATATATAAATTATTTCTATCCAAACTATTAGGGTTATCATATAAAATAATAGGTAATCTATGCATCATAACCATAGACTTTCCAGATCCTGCACACCCTTGTACTATAATATTTTGTCTAAATGGTGTTTGAATAATCTCTCCCTGTTGCTTTTGAATAGAAAATACAATATTTTTAAATTCTTCACCTGACCGTCGATTCAATAATTCTTGTAAAAACTCATCTGCAATTATTTTTTCCTCATCTTCTGTAAGTATCGGAAACATAGGAATAACATTTTTCACTTTAGTAAACCTTAGTTCAACTTTTCGCTTCATCTTTAAAATATATTTTGTACAATACTTTTTATCATTTTTACCATATACAACGCTATCAAATACCTCCCTTGTATTATCAAGCAAATAGTGTCTGCAAACAGGTCTCTTCCATGAGCATATAAACAACTCTTTTCCATGTGCATATGTATGTAACCCAATTTTTAATTCTTGTTCTTCTTCAGTTCCATCTTCATCATGAATCTCTACTATGATACGATGATCATATAATTCATCTTTTATCTGCTGAACTCTCTTTATTTCATGCTGAGTAGCTTGAATTTCTGATGTAGCTTCTATCAACATTCCATAAGTATCTGGTAGACATTGATCTTTTGCCTTTTGTGATTCAAGAGTAAATCTTGTTAATTTATCATCTAGTTCAAGCATCTCATTATCCATACGCTCAATGAGTTTATTTAGTATCATCTGCTCTTCTTTTTTTAATTTTTCTACATTGTTAATTGTATTCATTATTGTGCCCCCATATTATTTAAAATTCCAACAATGCCTGTAACGCTCTAGCTGTGTGAGATCCTTTAAATCTTATGCAAGGAAAATATTCTGTTTCAATTGTATTTCCCTCTGTTATAAAATCAGCTGCTGCTAATGGTTGTCCAAACCATATAATTTGCCTATCTATAATGGTAACTGGGTTTGTTACATATGTATATGTTATAATATAATCTTCAAATACTTTTGGAAGAGTAATATTATCATCAGTTCTAATAATCACCTTAACTCCTTGTTCTATCACTTCTTTAAGTGTTTTTCCTAATTCCCTAATTGCTTCATCATTTTCATCTATTAATCCTGGAATATCAATATGGATCTCTTTTTTTGCTTTATGTATATCATTCATATATTCATACCAAGTTTCTTCACGGTCATTAACTAATATTTCTGGTATCCCATCTTTATCTGCACAGCACTCAAGAATTGTATCTTCTCCATCTAAAAATGAATCAATGCTGTACATTTTATTTAACACTTTTGTAAACATAAGATTTTTAGAAATATTTTTTCGAACAAAAAAATCTCTATTAGCAACTAAAATAAACTTTCCTTGTGCACGTGTTAATGCAACATTAAACAAACGATCAGCTGTGTTATTTTTCATAGAGGTAAGAAGTGTACCAGGATAACGCATCCGAAAACAATCTACTGCATCATAGATAATAATAGGTTTTTCAGAGCCTTGAAATTGGTGGACTGTAGCACAAGTGATTTTAGCGAACTTCTTATCTCTATCTTTTAAATCACGAATCATAGACAATATCAATCTAGACTGCGCATTGTACGGTGTAATAATGCCTACCTCATAAATATCAACACACATTTCTGCCAATCTTGCACATATTAAAGCAGATAGCAAGTTGATTCTTGAATTATCCATAGTTTTAATACATACAGAATACATGAAGCTTAAATCAATTAATACCATTGGTTCTTTTCTTACTGGTCCACATTCAGCAATCTGTTGTCTACTTTCATATATTTTTTCAAATGTTTTTAATTTATCTTCATACATTATCTTACCAACAAAATCTGCTATATTAGGATGCATACGATATTGAATGTTAAGCATTACTAACCATTCGTGACCATAACCATTTTGAACAGCACTTGTGATTCCAGTATAGTCAAAAATATCTTTTTTTAATCTATCATCTATATTATTTTGCACAATAGCGGGCAATTGGCAAAAATCACCTAGGCATACAAATCCACATCTCGCTAACCCTCCTGCAAAAATAATTTGAGGCACATAAGCCATACTAGCTTCATCAAAAATAACAACATCAAATTTTTGTGAATAAATAGCTTTATTAACAATAGCCTTTGAAATTGTAGTTGCTACAAATGCTGCTGAATGAATCAATTCTTTTTCTCTTGACATCAAAATTTCTCTAATCCTATTTAGACGTTTATTTATCTCAATTCTTCTAGAATCTTTTCGCTTTAATTTTCTTTTTTCTAAATTCAATTCTTGATACTCCTCAGCTAATTCAGGATTATGATTTAAAACAAACTGATAAGATGTTAATGTCTTACTCTCTAATAATTCACGTACTCTTGGATAACCATACCGAATAACTTGACCTGGCTCAGTATCTGCCATACGTGAAACTCTAAGAAGTGCACCATCAACAGATACATTACTATAGGACAGCATCAGAACTCTTTTTCCCCTTTCAATATGTTCAAGAGCAATCTTTGCCAACGTCTGTGTCTTTCCTGTTCCAGGTGGGCCCCAAATCAATGTAATCTTATCAGATGTAGCTTTTTTCAATGCATAATCCTGTCCACACATAATGTTTTGACGTTCATTAATTTTAGTTTTTCCTTTACATGCAAGTTCATAAGCTATTGAGTTTGTATCAGAATTCATTTCATATAATCGTTCCATTAGTGCCTCCAATAATCTCCACTGTTCCGCTGTAAACTCAATACTCTCAACAAATTCTCCAAGAAATTCCTTTGAGGAAATCATTATTGTGAATTCTTCACAGGCTACAACATAAGCCCCTACTATTGAATTACCCATCCAAAGCTTTATAAGTGTTCCATCCGGAAAATGAAGTTCTGTATCTGTATCAAACGCATATATGTATTCTCCAGCCTTTGAAGGAATACGCTCTCCATCAACAGCTCTGTATTTTTTACCACCAGTATCTTTCAAATACCTTATCTCATTATTAATTGAATAACTAAAGTTTTTTTTAAATTGCTCAAACTTAGCTACCGAACTTTCTATCTCTAATTTTTCTTGAAGTTCCTCGTCCTCTAATTCCAAAGTAGTTGAAAGTGCTGCTGGATATGAGTATTTCTTGATCTCTCCATGAAAGGAAACACTCATTATGTTATCGTTTACATTTGTGATGATTCCAATTTTATTCGCTTGTCTATGCATTACTTTCATTCCAATTAGTTTTTCTATCATTCACCTTCACCTCTTCTCACATTTATTTTACTAACTAATACGTCTATTAGACACAATTTTTTAATAGTAATAATTCTTATTAACATTTATATTAATTATAAATCATTCAACATATTTTTTCAATTTTGTAAAATTATAAAATATATACTTCTCTATGACAACCATATATTATCCAGTCTATATAAATCATATCAACGGATATATTAACATCGATTAACTAAAAAAGGATCTTCAAGACTTTAAATTTTACATTCAAATCTCGAAAATCCATTTATTTCAACCCTTCTCGACTACTTTACTTTTCAACATTTTTCATCAACACAACTGATTCCACATGGGATGAAAATGGGAACATATCCACTGGCTGTACTTTCTCCACTTCGTAGCCCTTTCCAACTAATATAGCCATATCTCTAGCTAGTGTGCTTGGGTCACAGGATACGTATACTAGTGTCTTTGGTTTCATTATGCCGATGGAGTCTAAGAGTTCTCTTCCGCATCCTTTACGTGGAGGATCTACTACCATGACATCAGCGTAGATGTTTTGGTCTACCATTTGTGGTATGACTTTTTCCGCTTCTCCTACTAGGAATTCAACATTGTCTACTTTGTTTTCCATAGCGTTGATTTTGGCATCCTCTATAGCTTCTGGCACTATCTCTACTCCGTAGACCTTTTTTGCTTTTTGGGATAGGAATAATGATATAGTTCCTGTGCCACAGTAAGCGTCGAACACCACTTCTTCTCCTGTTAATCCTGCAAACTCTAGAGCTTTACCGTAAAGCACTTCTGTTTGGAAAGGATTCACTTGGAAGAAAGATAGGGGAGATATGTTGAAACGGAATTCTCCTATATAATCCTTTATAGTGTCACTACCCCAAAGAGTTATGGATTTTAGTCCAAGAACTACATTTGTGGCTTTGTCATTTATATTTTGGATTATAGACTTTAGTCCTTCTATATTCTTTGTAAGAAGAGCCACAAGTTCTTCCTTATGAGGAAGATGCTTTGATGAAGTCACTATAACCACCATGATTTCACCTGTGTTATAACCCTTTCTCACCATTACATGCCTTACTCTACCCTTCATAGCTTCCTTTGAAGTATTGCTTTCATCGTAAGCTTTTATATCGTAAGTGTCCATCCAATATTTTATTATTTCTACAACCTTGTCCCCCTCTTCATGCTGAATAAGACAAGTATCCATATCTATTATATCGTGGCTCCGTGGAGCGTAAAACCCAACAACAGCTTTCCCTTCAGCTTTTCCTACAGGGAGCATTACTTTATTTCTATATCTATGAGGCTCTTCCATACCCAAAGTATCTTCAACTCTTATATTTTTAAAGCCACCTATCTTTTTAAGACAGTCCTCAACTCTTGCTTTTTTAAACTGAAGCTGCTTTTCGTAGCTCATGTGCTGAAGGTTACAGCCTCCACATCTCTTATATAAAGCACAGGAAGGAGTCACCCTGCTTTCTGAAGGTTCAAGTATCTCTAATATCTTTCCATATCCATAATTTTTATTTGCCTTTATTATCTTTACAGAGACCTTTTCTCCTTTAAGGGCTCCCTTAATGAATATAGGATATCCGTCTATTTTTCCTATACCTTCAGCTTCATATCCTTCGCCTTCTATGTATAAAACATGTTCACTATTCTTTTCTATCAATAACTTCCACTCCTTAACCTTCATTATATTCTCTATTATATCCTAAAGTATTTAAGGCTTAAAGCTAAAAATCTTTAATTAGCTTTAAGCTCTATATACTAATTTCTATCATAGATTTTTCATCATGTAATTGTCCTAAAATTTTAATCTATTCATAAGTTTCACAGTAAGGTTTTGTACCCTCTTTATTTAATGATGCTATCATAACATTTCTAGCCCCGCATCTTCCATCATCATTATACAAACATTCATAAGCAAGGCAGTTTACAAATGGCGTGAGTACAACTTCATTTGGATTTAGAGCCTGCTCTATGGCTCCTCCTAAATTCACATTACCAAATTCTCTAAGTGCCTCTGTTAAAGTTTTCTTTCCAAAGGTAGCACAAAACATCACATAGTTATCCTTTTCATTTTCCTGCTTTATATTTATATCTATATATCTAGCTGTACAATATCCTCCGATATTATTCACACATCCACCGGCATTACAAGTAAGCTTTGTCATAATTATTTTTAGTTAAAGATATTTATTCCTTAACTGCCTCCTTCCTAATCTTTCTTATAATGTATTTTTCCCAGCCTTTTGATACCCATTCATGAAAAAGCAAAAAAGCATAAGACCACTGGGGTAATCAGTGGTCTTATGCATCTCCAATATTATGTATCATTAGAATGGGTAAAATTCCATGATACTTTTGCAATAGCTTTTAACAAATCAGTTGCCAATTTTTACTTATTTATTCTTTTTAATCTTCGCCTGCATAAAATATAATATACACAAAAATCCCCCTAAATGTTGTTAACAAATTGTAAATTTTAATTAAAATCGTGTTTTTTTATAATTTTTCTCATAATTAATAGTTTTAAGCTATTAAAGTATGATTATTGATTCTAATTAGCTATTTATTTAAGAGAAATTTTCTGTTTAGTAAATTTAAAAATTAGAGGTCCGAGAAAATTCTCAGACCTCATTATTTTGAAGAATATTACTTTATACTGTGTGAACCTTCATTAGGTTTGTTGTTCCTACTTGTTGGATTCCTGCTAATATTATAACCATATCATTCTTGTTTACAAGACCTGACTTTACACACTCTTCACTAGCAACATCTAAAAGTGCATCTATGCTTTCTTGCTTTGGAGCTATTATAGGATATACTCCCCAGCTTAAATTAAGCTGTCTAGCAACCTTTTCTGATGGAGTTACTGCTGCTATAGCACATTTTGGTCTATACTTTGAAACTATCTTTGCTGTACTACCACTTTGAGTTACTGCGATTATAGCTTTTGCATCTGTTTCCATTGAAGTGTTAACAGCTGCAAGACTTATTGAGCTTTGAACTCCTGGAACGTGCTCTTTACGCTTTCTAGTAAATACTCTATCGTAGTTGATTTCTTCTTCAGCTGATTCAGCTATTCTTGCCATAGTCTTTACAGCTTCTACTGGATACTTACCATTTGCAGTTTCTCCACTTAGCATTATACAGTCAGTTCCATCAAGTATAGCATTTGCTATGTCTGAAGCTTCCGCTCTTGTTGGTCTTGGGTTTCTTATCATAGAGTCAAGCATTTGAGTTGCTGTTATAACAGGCTTTCCAGCTCTATTACATTTTTCTATGATCATCTTTTGCACTCCTGGTACTCTTTCTATTGGAATCTCTACTCCTAGATCTCCTCTAGCTACCATTATTCCGTCAGATGAAGCTATGATTTCATCTATGTTTTCTACACCCTCTTGATTTTCTATCTTAGAGAAGATTAGGATGTTTTCTCCACCATTTTCAGATAATACTTTTCTTATTGCTTCTACGTCTGATGCCTTTCTTATGAAAGAAGCTGCTATTAATTCAACTCCCATTTCGCATCCAAACTTTAAGTCATCTATATCTTTCTCTGTTATAGCAGGAAGTGATGTTGAAACTCCTGGTACATTAACACCTTTGTGGTTTCCTACCATACCGTTGTTCTTTACAACACAGTTGATTGTTGTTCCATCTACTGAAACAACTTCAAGTCCTACTAAACCGTCATCTATTAATATGAAGTTTCCTGGCTTTACGTCATTACATAAGTTAGCATAAGTGATTGAGCACTTTGTGTCATCTCCTACAACTTCTTCTCCACAATGTATTGCAAAGTTTGCGCCTTCTTTTAACTCAACCTTACCTAAAGCAAAGTTTCCTGTTCTTATTTCTGGTCCTTTTGTGTCAAGCATTACAGCTATTGCCTTATGGTACTTTGCACTTAATTCTCTAACTAGTTCCATTCTTCTTCTGTGTTCTGCATGGTCACCATGAGAGAAATTGTGTCTTGATACACTCATCCCTGCTTCTATTATTTGTGATAATACTTCTTCGCTGTCACTTGCTGGTCCTATCGTGCAAACTATTTTTGTTTTTCTCATATAATAACACTCCTTATAATTTTGTAAATAAATCTAACTGGACAAATTTATAATTTAATCTAACTGGAAAACATATTTTTAGTGTGCTAGAACTTTTGATATCTCATATAGTTCTTCATCAAACTTTCTTGGTATTGATAACGCTTCATCTATATCTTGATCCATTATCTTTCCATTTTCTATTCCTATAACTCTGGCACTCTTGCCTTCCATTAATACTTCTACAGCCTTAACACCCATTTTTGATGCTAATATTCTGTCAAAGCCTGAAGGACTTCCGCCTCTTTGTATATGTCCTAATATTGTTGCTCTTGTCTCTATGCCTGTCATTTCCTCAACATATTTTGCAAGCTTAGAAGCTCCGCCAACACCTTCAGCTAATAGTATAAGGCTATGAGTTTTTCCTTTTAGCTTGCCTTCTAATATTGTCTTGCATAATTGGTCTTTGTCAAACTCAATCTCTGGAACTATAACATCCTCAGCACCACCTGCGATTCCAGCGTATAAAGCTAGATCTCCACAGTGTCTTCCCATAACCTCAACTATACTTACTCTTTCGTGAGATGAGGAAGTATCTCTAAGTTTATTTATGGCATCTAGTACTGTATTTAATGATGTATCAAATCCTATAGTATACTCTGTGTAAGATAAATCATTATCTATAGTTCCTGGTATTCCTACAGTAGAAACTCCAAGCTTTGATAATAATCTAGCTCCTGTAAATGATCCATCTCCACCTATTACAACAAGACCATCAACTCCAAATATCTTTAAAACATTTGCAGCCTTTTGTCTTCCTTCTTCTGTCTTAAATTCTGGACATCTAGCAGTCTTTAGTATAGTTCCACCTCTGTGCACTATATCTGATACACTGTTTCTATTCATTGGAGATAATTCTCCATTGATAAGCCCTGCATATCCTCTTTGGACTCCCATAACTTCGATTCCCTTGTCAATAGCTGATCTTACTACTGCTCTTATTGCTGCGTTCATTCCTGGTGCATCTCCGCCACTTGTTAATACGGCTATTTTCCTCATTATTATTCCTCCTATCGCCACCTGGGACAAAGCTAGTCCCACCATCAGTAAAGTAATTCTTCTTAAATCTTCATGTTTATATTATATCCTTAATCCTCAATAATAATTATACACTAAATCTCTTCTTAGGTGAATATCAAACTACATGAAAATAGTCAAAAGAGGGCATTAAAGCCCTCTCCACAAACCTTTTCACCTTATTTATTTTAAATTTAATTTAAAATTTTAATATTTTCTTCGCCAAAAACTTTTCGCATTTCTTCCATAAGCTCTTGGTTCGTATCCACCCAGTAGTCTTTGCTGAGCCTATAAGTCTGCTTTTCCTTTCTGGAAAATATGAAAAGTGGAGTTAATCCCTTATGTTTTTCACATATAAACCTCAATTTATTTTTTATTGAAGCAAATTTCCTATATTCAGGTATAGCTATATATAATTTTTGGCTGTCTACTTTTTCTAACGGATATATATTTTCGCAAATGACTTTTGGAAGTTCATCTTCTTTCAAGGAAAGTCGTCCTTCTATAACTACCATCTCATCTACTTGAAGAAGGCTCATAAGTTTATCATAAGCTTTTGGAAATACTATACACTCTAAATCTCCTGTCAAATCCTCTAATCTTAGAAAAGCCATCATGGAATTATTTCTAGTTATCTTTCGATTTACTTCTGAAAGTATTCCTCCAACCTTCACTCTTTGATTGTCTTGTATAGATGCTTCAATTTCCTTAGCAACATTAGTAACAGTTACAATAGCATCATCTTCTTCTAATGTCATACCACCAAAATATTCATTATATTCTTCCATTATCTTGCCCAAAGTAATTGAAGTTTGAAGCTTTAGGCTGCTTTCATAATCATCTAAAGGATGACCCGTTATATAAAGTCCCGTCATCTCTTTCTCCATAGCTAGCTTATATTTTTTTTCAAATTCTTTTATGTTTGGAAATGAAATTGCCGTTGCAGTTTCTATCTCTTCATTGCCGCCAAACAGGCTCATCTGACCTTCTATATTCCTTCGCTTTTGACCTGCTATTCCATCCATAATTTTTTCATAAACAGCAAGGAGCTGGGATCTATAAACCTGGAATTCATCAAGGGCTCCTGCTTTGATTAAACTTTCTATGGCTCTCTTGTTTACAGTTCCACTATCTACTTTACTACAAAAATCATAAAGACTTTGGAAACGTCCCTTTGAATTTCTAGCTTCTACTATGGATTCCACTACATTGAGTCCCACATTTTTTATAGCTCCAAGACCGAACCTTATGGTATCTCCTTTAACGGTGAACTTTGTGAAACTCTCATTGATATCTGGTGGAAGTACTTGTATTCCGAGGCTTTCTGCAAAGGCTATATAATAAGCTACCTTTTCATTCTGTCCCATTATACTGTTTAGCATGGCAGCTATAAACTCTACAGGATAATATCTCATAAGATATCCCGTCTCATATCCTACCACAGCATAGGCAGCAGCGTGGGATTTGTTGAAGGCATAGCTAGCAAAGTCCATCATCTGATCGAAGATTTGATTTGCTGCTTCAGGGGATATTCCATTTCTAACGCACCCTGGGACCTCAACGGTTCCATCCTCATTTACTATTCCATTTATGAAGTTCTTTCTTTCCTCTTCCATGACCTTGTGCTTTTTCTTGGACATAGCTCTTCTAACAAGATCGCTTCGGCCCATGGAATAACCAGCAAGCTTTCTAACGATTTCCATAACCTGCTCCTGATACACCATAACACCATAGGTAACATTTAGTATGCTCTCTAGTTCTGGAGTTTCGTAGGTTACTGAATCTGGGTTTCTCTTCCCCTCTATATATCTTGGAATTTCCGCCATTGGTCCTGGTCTATAAAGACTGATACCAGCTATTATATCCTCTAGATTGTCTGGTTTAAGTTCTTTCATGAAGGAAGTCATTCCTGGGGATTCCAGCTGGAATACACCTACTGTCTTTCCTTCACCAATCATCTTGTATACCTTGGGGTCATCAAAATCTAAATCATCAAGATCTATTTTTACTCCACGGTTTTCCTCTATCATCTCTATGGCATTTCTCATAACTGTAAGAGTTCTAAGACCTAAAAAGTCCATCTTTAGAAGTCCCAGCTCTTCCAAGGTTCCCATAGGAAATTGAGTGACTATCATTTCTTCATTTTTCTGAAGTGGTACATATGATACTAATGGCTGTGATGCAATTACAACGCCAGCTGCATGGGTTGATGTATGCCTAGGAAGTCCCTCAAGACTTCTGCTCACATCTATAAGTTCCTTTATCCTCATATCTCCATCATAAAGATCCTTAAGCTCCTTATTCATTTCTAGAGCTTTTTCTATGGTTATATTAAGCACCGATGGTATCATCTTTGCTACTTTATCTACTTCTCCATAGGAGTAATTCATGGCTCTTCCTACGTCTCTTATACATCCTCTTGCCGCCATTGTACCAAAGGTTATTATCTGTGATACATTGTCTGCACCGTATTTTCTAACAACGTAGTCTATGACTTCCTGCCTTCTTTCATAGCAAAAGTCACTATCTATATCGGGCATGCTTACTCTCTCTGGGTTTAGGAATCTCTCAAAGATAAGTCCGTATTTGATAGGATCTATCTTGGTTATACCTAAGGTGTAGGCAACTATTGACCCTGCACCAGAACCTCTCCCCGGCCCCGTAGGTATTCCGTTGTCATAAGAGAACTTTATGAAGTCCCAAACTATAAGGAAATAATCCACGTATCCCATTTGGTTTATGACACCAAGCTCATATTCTAATCTTTCAATAAGATGATCTGCTTCATCATCTTCCTTTTTTATCTCTTCTGCTTTTTCATAGTTTACTTTTCCATCTATAAGTATAGGCTTTATACATTGATACCTTTCAGCCAATCCTTTGTAGCATAATTCTTTAAGGTATTCAAAAGAATCTACCCCTTCATCTAAAGGGAATTTTGGCAGCTTTGATTTGTGGAATTCATAATCAAAGTGGCACATATCAGCTATTTTCTGCGTGTTGTCTATGGCTTCCTTAGCATAAGGGAACAGCTCACGCATTTCCTCCTCGGACCTTAGATAAAACTGCTGCCAAGGATACCTCATTCTATTTTCATCTTCTATAGTTTTTCCTGTCTGTATACATAAAAGTATGTCGTGAGCTTTAGCATCCTCTTTATTGATATAGTGTACGTCATTTGTAGCCACAAGAGGTATCTGAAGCTCCTTTGACATCTTTAAAAGTTCTTCATTGACCTTCTTCTGCTCCTCTATGCCATGATCTTGAAGTTCAAGATAGAAATCTGGCCCAAAAACGCTTTTATAAAATAATGCTGCTTCTTTGGCTTTTTCAGGTCTTCCTTTGTTTATGTGGCTTTGAACCTCGCCTCCAAGGCAAGCACTTAGAGCTATAAGTCCTTCGCTATGGCTCTTAAGATAATCGTGGTCTATTCTAGGCTTATAGTAAAAACCTTCGAGAGATGCCTTTGAAACTATATCCATAAGATTGTCATATCCCTTAGCATTCTTAACTAAAAGCACCAAGTGATAATTTTCATTGTCCGGATTGTTTTCTTTTATGTGCATGCTCTTAGGCACTATATATATTTCTGAACCTATTATAGGTTTTATTCCTTTACTAACTGCTTCCTTATAAAACTCAACACAGCCATACATGACACCATGGTCTGTTATGGCAAGGCTATCCATTCCAAGTTCCTTTGCCTTATCTATAAGTTTTGATATTTTTCCTGCCCCATCCAAAAGGGAATATTCGGTATGGACATGAAGATGACAAAAATTACTACTCATAAGCTATTCACCTCCCTTTGTTTTCTTAAATTCTACTATATAAATTATAAACTTTAATCTCAACTAATTCTACAAAATTTTCATTAATGAAAAAGAAACCAGCTTTTCTCTTCTTTTAGAGTCTTAGCTGATTTCATATTTTAAAACACTTTTAAATTATTTCTCTTAAATTATCTTTAGAGTTAATCTATCAATAATCTCAAAACCATTCTAGTTTAAAAGATTGTATAAGGCTCCTACAAGTCCCCCATCATTTTTATGGTAGCACCTTTCTATTTTTGTTTCTACATAGTTCCACCATTTGATAGAGCTTAAAGTTTTTTCAATATTCTGTATAAAACCTTCTCTTTCACAAATGCCGCCGCCTATTAATATTTTTTCCGGATTTAATATGGAGCAGATATTTATTATACCATAGCTTATATTGGTAAACCACTTATCTATTATAGCTTGTACCCCGCTATCCGTTAAAGCTGCTTCAAACACTTCGTAACCTTCAACTTTAGAGGTCATTTCTATACCCTTATATAGCTTATACATTCTTATAAGAGCGTTAGTTGATGAGTTGTCACCATAAATTTGGAATTTTTCATCTACACCTTCTAGACCATTATTTATTAAGAAATTGAACTCTCCACCTTTAAATTCATGTCCACGTATTAATTTCCCGTTTACAAATATGCCCCCACCAATACCTGTGCCAATAGTTATCACTGCAAAGCTGTCACAGTTTTCACCACTTCCGTTGAATTTTTCAGCTAAAACAACGCAATTAGCATCATTTTCTATGGCAACTGGTACATTGAACTTTTCTTTTAATCTGTCTGTAAGACTTATGCCTTCAAGAAAGCTTAGTACCTGACACACCTCTACACATCCCTTGTATGGATTGATGAATCCAGGACAGCTTAAGGATATACCTTTGATATCATAATTTGATATAGATTCTTTTATTATACATTCCATGGGCTCCATAAAAGCTTCTAATGTACCTTTTGGAGTATCATAGGAAGCTTTCTTCTCTATGTCCCCATTAGAATTTAAAATTCCATACTTAACTTTAGTTCCTCCAATGTCAAAGCACAAATAATATCTTTCCATAATCATCCCCCTGTATGTTACCTTATTATAATATGTATTATTTCTTCAATATCTTTACTGACACCATAGCTTTTCCTATGATTTCACCTTTACTGCTGTTTATAGTAATCTCTAGCTTTCCCGCACTTCTACCTATATCGATTATTGTAGACCTTATTACTATAGCTGTACCAAGCTGAGCAGGCCTCATGAAATAGATACTTATGTTGTCTACTGCAACATTTATATTTAAGTCATTTACATGTCTTAAAGCTGCTGAGGTTATTATCATATTTAGGATTCCCCATGATGCTGTGCCCATGCTGTCTATCATTTGAGGTGTTATGTTTCCTCTATATATTCTGCTTTCCCCTTCTTTTGTACATTGAAAACTATTGAATATAGTATCCTCTAAATTTTCTACCATTTGAGAATTATCATCCATAGTTTTTAGAGCCTTTATGACATCTTTTCTAGTTATAACACCAACTAATTTTCTTCCATCTACTACTGGACAAAGCTCGATATCCTCACCACCCATTATGTTCGCAGCATAGGACACCGTAGTTTTTGGAGTTACAGTTATAGGATCACGTCTCATAAATTTCTTTATAGACTCATTTTTGTCCATATTGTCTATAGGCATATCTTTTGAAGTTATTATACCAACTACTCGCATATCATCATCCACTACAGGATATCTTGTATGCTTAGTGCTTATGACAAGTTCCTTCCAAGTATTTAAATCTTGAGACTCTTTTATGAAGTGTAAATCTTGATCCATGATTTCTTCTACAAATATTATATCTTTCTTTAGCTTAATCTCTTGAATAGCTTGATTTATCATAGAAGCTATTGTAAATGTGTCATAGGTAGATGAGATTACTGGCAGCATCTTGTCATTGGCTAAATTTTTAATTTCCTCTGAACAAGAGAAACCACCACTGATAAGCACTGCCGCTTCATTTTCTAGTGCATATCTTTGGATTTTTTCTCTGTTTCCAACTATGGTTAAACATCCTGGAACTACATATTTTGTAAAAGCTTCTACAGTCATAGCCCCTATAACAAGTTTATTGAGCTTCTTATAAAGGCCGTCCTTTCCTCCTAGTATGACCCCATCTATTATCTTTACTACATCTGCAAAAGTAAGGGTTTCAGTATTTTTCTTTCCTGCTCTCTCTACTCTTACAGTACCAACTCTCGGAATTGTAGAAACTATTCCTATATTTTCACTTTCCTTTATAGCTCTATAAGCTGTTCCTTCGCTAACTCCTAGCTGGCTTGCTATTGTCCTTACTGAGATTTTGCTTCCTGGGTCTAGCATCTTTATATAGTTTATTATTTCATCTTGCTTGGACATGCTTATATACCCTCTTTCCTTAATTCCTCCGCTATTTTCTCAATCTTTCTTAATCTATGATTGACACCAGATTTTCCAACAGGAGGTTCTAGCATTTCTCCTAGCTCCTTTAAAGATTCATCTGGATAGTTTAGCCTAAGCTCTGCAATGTCTCTAAGATTCTTTGGAAGTCTTCCAAGACCTATTTCCTTTTGTATTAGTTTTATGCTTTCCACCTGTCTTACAGCAGCATTTACGGTCTTGCTTAGATTTGCCGTTTCACAGTTTACAAGTCTATTTACATTGTTCCTCATTTCCTTCATTATTCTTATATTTTCAAGTTCTAATAAAGCGTTGTGAGCCCCAATTATATTCAGCAAATCAACTATCTGCTCTCCTTCTTTTAGGTAAACTATATAGCTTGTTTTTCTCTTTATTATCTTTGAGTTAAGTTCAAATTTATTGATTAATTTGCATAAATCCTCTGCATATTCAAGACTGTGAGTTACAAATTCAAGATGATATGTCCTTTCAGGATTGCTTATGCTTCCGCCACCAAGAAATGCTCCTCTTATATAAGCCCTTGCAGTTTCTTCATCATTTATAAGATGAGAATTTATGCCGTAATCTAAGGCCATCATTCCATCTTCTTCTTTTAAGATTCCAGTAGTTTTTAAGAGATCTTTCACTCCCATATCCTCTGTTACCATTACCATATATATATTATTCTTCTTTAAAGAATTACTCTTCTTTACCATAAGCTTTGAGTGAATACCAAAATACTCTTTTAATATATTAAACATCAATCTAGCAGTAGCTGGATTTTCTGTAGATACCTTAAAGCTCACCTGCATCCCACTAGTAAAGGACAGTGTGCCGCTGACTTTCATTATAGCTGAAATTTCTGCCACAGCCTCCTCATGGGTTAAATCCATATTTCTGCAAATTTCTCCTTTTACCTTCGATGAAAATGACATAACTTCCTCTTCTCCTAATTTTTCTTATTTTGCTTTAATCTCTCGGATAAATAGAAGTACTCTACAATCTTCTTTCTATCATAGAATAATTTCTTATCCATTATAGTTTCTACTAAAATAGAAGATAACTTTTCTGAATCATGTCTTATGAGTCCTTTTCTTACTTTGACTAAATTAGCTTCTACAACTTTTACATCTAACTTTTCTAAATTTTTTCTATCCAATGCAACTAATGTTGATTTATCCTTTTCATATTTATTTTTAAGCTCTTCATCTATGCCAGCCACATTACATATGACATAATCAACTATGCCATTGCCTCCATGCTTGAATATGGCCTTTATGTGATCACTTACGGTGTAACCATCGCTTTCTCCTGGCTGAGTCATGATATTTGATACATATATCTTTATGGCATCACTTTTGTGAAGAGCTGATGATATATCTTTTACTAAAAGGTTAGGTATTACACTGGTGTAAAGACTTCCCGGTCCAAGTATTATGGCATCTGCCTCAATTATAGCAGTAACGGCTTCTTTAAGAGCTCGAGCATTCTTTGGCTCTATAAATATCCTGTCTATAGGTGATTTTTGTTTTAGAACCTCTTCCGGTATAGCTGACTCTCCCGTTACTATATTTCCATTCTTAAGCTTAGCATTCAGCACCATGTTTTCTAAGGTCACAGGAAGAACTTTTCCTGTAACTGCCAGTACAGAACTCATCTTTTGAACGGCATCCTCAAAGTTATCTGATATTCCATCCATAGCTGCCAAAAACAGATTTCCAAAACTTTGATTCTTAAGTTTTCCATCTGGAAACCTATACTGAAGTAGCTCCTCCATCAAAGGCTCTGTATCAGCTAACGCCAATATACAGTTTCTTATATCTCCTGGAGGAAGTATTCCTAAATCTTCTCTAAGGTCTCCAGAACCACCACCATCATCAGCAACTGTAACTATAGCTGTTACATTTGAAGTATAGTACTTAAGTCCTCTAAGCATTGTAGAAAGTCCTGTTCCTCCGCCGATTACAACTATCTTAGGCCCCTTTATCAAAAGTCTCTTTTCGTACATAAGGTTTTCTATCTTTTTAGAGTCTAGGGAAAACCTTAGATAACCTTTGTTTATTAAAGCTATTATAGATCTTACACCTTCAGTTATAGCTATATAAAGTAAAAATATTCCTGTGATATTCAAAAAGGCATAAAAGCATTTATAATAAACAGAATAATACCCATTCCATAACATTTCATTTACAGCAAAAATAATTATAAGTATGCCTAGTACTGCTAGAAGTATCCACCTTTTTACTTTAATTCCCGGCCTTAGCCAGTCGCCAAACCTCATAGTTTTCCTCCACCTCTATTAATATCTTCGTTTATATCTCTGTGCTCAATAGTAACTGTAGCCCATTTAGAACTTAAATAATTATATATCTCATTGGCTATAGTCACTGAACGGTGTCTTCCACCTGTGCATCCTATAGAAACTATAAGCTGTCTCTTACCTTCATTCTCATAATGAGGGATTAAATAATCAAGCATATCCTTAAGCTTTTCTATGAAAGTAGTAGCTTCTTCATGTTCTAATACATAGTCACTTACTGGTTTATCATTACCTGAATAACTCCTAAGATCAGGTATATAAAATGGATTTGGCATGAATCTTACGTCAAATACTAGATCTGAATCTACTGGTATTCCGTATTTGAATCCAAAAGAAAGTACTGCAATAGAAAGGCCTGCCCTTTCCATCTCCATCTCTCCGTAAATTTCATTTATCTTTGCTCTCAAATCCTTTATTTCCATTTTTGAGGTATCTATTATCATATCTGCTCTATTCTTTACTTCTCTAAGCTTTTGTCTCTCTAGACCTATACCTCTTATAACTCTCCCCTCTTGAGCTAGAGGATGAGTTCTTCTTGTTTCTTTAAATCTCTTTACAAGTACCTCATCAGATGCATCTAAAAATAATATTTCATAAGGGAAGTCGTTGTCCTGAAGATACTTTAAACTTTCAAATAAAGCATCAAAGAATTTTCCTCCTCTTATATCTATTACAAGTGCTATCTTTTCTATCTTTCCATCACTTTGTATACATAGCTCTGCAAATTTCGGAATCAATGTAGGAGGTAAATTGTCTACACAGAAATATCCTAGATCTTCCAGGTTCCTTGTAGCTTGAGTCTTTCCTGCTCCAGATAATCCAGTTACTATAACAAATCTCATACTGCTCCTCCTTAAAGTTATAATATACTATTATATCATAGTGACATAATTATTCTCTACCTTATGGCTGATAAAAATACGAAATGAAAACACCCGCCCCTTAATTCCTTCATATAAAAAGAATTTTTAAAGGCAGGTGCTTATATTTTATCTTATAATCTTTAAAAAATATTTTAGGAATGTAAAATCTTCCGTAAGTTCTGGATGAAATGATGTAACAATGATATTTTTCTCCTTAGCCGCCACTACATGTCCATCAATTTCACAGAGTACCTCAACCTCTTTGCCATAGTTCTCTACATATGGAGCTCTTATAAATACAAGGTCCATTGGATTTTCACTTACTGCTTTTATGACCTTTTTAGTTGTGAAGCTATCTATTTGTGTACCAAAAGCATTTCTCTTCACTTTAATATCCATAACTCCAAGATGATTTTTAGATTCTCCATCAATATCCTTGGCTAAAAGTATCATTCCAGCACAGGTTCCCCAAGTTGGAAGCCCTTTTTCTATCTTTTTTCTAAGAGGCTCCATGAGTCCAGTAATATTTAAAAGTTTTGACATGGTGGTGCTTTCTCCTCCAGGAAGTATAATTCCATCTATTCCCTCTAAATCACTTTCCTTCTTCACTTTTACAGCATCATATCCTAAAGCTTCTATCTGATTTATGTGCTCAACGACTCCTCCCTGAAAAGCTAAAACTCCAATTTTCATTTTACCATCCTCTTTTAGCATATTCAGTTTCTACTTCTGCAGCAGAAATTCCACTCATGGCTCCACCTAAATCTGTAGATACCTCAACTAATTTTTCCGGGTCATCATAGTAAGTTGTAGCAAGGACTATAGCTCTTGCTCTCTTTTCTGGATTATCTGATTTGAAGATTCCTGAACCAACAAATACTCCATCACATCCAAGTTGCATCATAAGTGCTGCGTCTGCTGGTGTTGCTATTCCACCTGCAGCAAAGTTTACTACTGGTAGCTTTCCATTTTCCCATACATATCTCACTAAATCATAAGGCGCTGCTAGTTCTTTTGATATAGTCATAAGCTCTTCCTCTGGAACTGATTGAACTTTTTTCATTTCATCTGTCATGGTTCTCATATGCTTGACAGCTTGTATTACATCTCCTGTTCCAGCTTCTCCTTTTGTTCTTATCATAGAAGCTCCTTCTCCAATTCTTCTAAGAGCCTCTCCAAGGTTTGTTGCTCCACATACAAAAGGAACCTTAAAGTTTCTCTTGTTTATGTGGTATCTGTCATCTGCAGGTGTAAGGACTTCACTCTCATCTATGAAATCTATATTTAATGCTTCTAATATCTGTGCTTCAACAAAGTGCCCTATTCTGACCTTTGCCATAACTGGAATTGTAACTGCATCTTGTATTTCCTTTATCATCTTAGGGTCAGACATTCTTGCAACCCCACCTTCTTTTCTTATATCTGATGGAACTCTCTCAAGTGCCATTACAGCACATGCGCCAGCTTTTTCTGCAATTATAGCCTGCTCCTTATTTGTAACGTCCATTATTACTCCGCCTTTTAGCATTTGAGCTAAATTCTTGTTTACATTTTCTCTTGTCATTTTTATTTCCCCCTTAACTTTTATATCATGTAGGCCCTGTCTCATTTCTGTCATTGCCATAGTCTAGGTCTACATATTATGAATTCTAAATTTCAAATAGCTTTAGACTTCCACCTGAAACTAAGAATAGCTTTTATAATTACAATGTATGACAAAACAAAATTTTATTCAAATGTATGGGTACATTGTATATCGGTTGTCAGGGTACATTTATTTGATAAACCTTCAAAATGCAATAAAATATTTAACGAAAAAGATACCACTAGAAAATCCTACATCAGGTTCAAGTGGTATCTTTATACTTTTATTTATTTAAAACTTTTTTCATAGCTTCTATAAGGCCTTTATTGTCTGCCATATTCCCTACTGTTATTCTAAGCCATCTTGGTATTCCTAGAAGAAAACCAGGTCTTATGATATATCCCTCTCTCATAAGAGCGTCATATACTGGTCTATCATCTCTATCTATATTCACTAATATGAAATTTGTATAACTCTTCACATACTTAAGTCCCATTTCTTCAAAGGCTGAGTACAAGTATTCTTTTCCCCTTTTATTTTCATCTATTACCCTTTGTAGAAATTCCTTATCTTGAAAAGCCTCCTTACCTTCATTTAAAAAAGTATTAGTTAAAACCTTTATTATATGCTAAAACGGATTCCCCCTTTCTATCTTATGCTATTTATATAAAATATAGAGACGGATCTCCGCCTCTATATTCTTTATCTAAGTGAATTTTAATCCTCACCTATTATTCTAACTTCTGTAGATAGTTCTACTCCAAATTGCGCTTTCACTGTATCTTGAACATGTTTTATAACATCAAGGATATCCTGCGCTGTAGCATTTCCCTTGTTTATTATAAACCCTGAATGTTTTTCTGACACAGCTGCTCCTCCTATAGAAAAGCCTTTAAGATTGCAGTCTTGTATAAGCTTACCAGCAAAATAACCTTCTGGTCTTTTGAAGGTACTTCCTGCTGAAGGATACTCTAAAGGCTGCTTTTCAGTTCTACGTCTAGTAAGTTCATCTATTCTAGCTTTAACTTTTTCTTTGTCGCCTTTTTCTAATTCTATTCTCACTTGAAGAACAAAATATCCATATTTCATTATAGCTGAAGTTCTATAGCCAAGCTCTAATTCCTCATTGTTTAATTCTCTTATATTTCCCTTATCATCTAATACAATGGCATTCTTAACTACCCTAACCATTTCACTATCATAGGCTCCTGCATTCATAAATACAGCTCCACCTACGCTTCCAGGTATACCGCAAGCAAATTCAAATCCATGTAAGGATTCTTCTAAAGCTCTCTTTGACATATTGCTTAGCTGAGCTCCACACTCTGCGATTATATCATTTCCTTCAACTTTGATGTCTTGAAGATTTGTAAGCTTTATTACAACTCCTCTTATTCCACCATCCTTAACTAAAAGATTGGAACCATTCCCTATTAAGTAATAAGGCTGAGTTGAATTCCTACATATTTTCACTACTTCTATAGCCTTTTCTACAGTTGGAGGGACAACCAATATATCTGCAGGCCCTCCTACTTTGAAATAAGTGTGATTTTTCATAGGTTCATCTATCAAAACATTCTCTTCATTAACTACGTTTCTAAATTCTAATATTAAATCCTTCAATGACTTCATTCTTTATCTCCTCATTGCGTAATAATATATAGTATACGGCATTTATACCCCTTTAATCAAGATTAAAAGGTTAAAGCTCTATATCATTTAATCTTCCCTTTTCCTTCAAATATCTAAGAATCTTATTTTTGTCAGTGTTCATGATAAGACTTTCTGGTATCTCAAGTTCTTCTATAAGCTCATCTGCAAATGTAAATTTTCCTATAGCAGTGAAGAAATGCGCATCGCTGTTTATCATCATAGGAACTTCATACTCTTTACAAAGTCTTGCTATTTCTCTACAGTTATCTGGACTTCCAGGTCTTGACTTAAACGATCCATTATTTATCTCTATTATTTTTCCAGTTTCTTTCGCTTTTTTCACAACCGCTTCATAATCTATTGGGAATATAGGATTTCCTGTATGACATATTATATCTACCAATGGGTTATCCATAACATTTATAAGTACCTTTGTATTTAAATCTTTTTCTCTTATGTCTATGCATACATCATGAAGACTTGCTAAAATTATATCTAGTCTCTTTAAAACTCTCTCAGGTATATCTAAAGTACCATCTACATCTATTATATTAGCTTCACAGCCTCTTAAATGTATAACCCCTTCTATCATTCTTGGCACAGCTTTAAGATTTCCAAAGTAAAGTCTCGAAGGTCCTCCTGGCATAGATGGACCATGGTCTGTTGTGGCTAATACTTCTATGCCATTCTCTGATGCCCATTTTATATTTTCCATAAGTGTGCTGTAAGCGTGTCCGCTTGCATAAGTATGTGTGTGTGTATCTACTACGTATTTCATTAACTCTCCTCCTTGGTAAAGAAGTTAAGGATGTTCTCTGCTGCTTTTCTATCTATGGATGGAGTCTTTATAAGCTCCTCATAGCTGGCCTTTTTTATTGCTTCAATGTCTCCAAAAGCTTTAAGCAGTTCCTTTCTTCTTCTTTCTCCCACGTTTGGTATATCTTCTAATACTGAGTGCAGAACTCTCTTGTCTCTAAGTGTCCTGTGATAAGTTATAGCAAATCTATGAACTTCATCTTGAACTCTAGTAATAAAATTCATTGCATTCCTTTTTTTAGAAATATCTATCTCTATATCATTATATATTATTCCTCTAGTTTTGTGCCTGTCATCTTTTACAAGGCCTGCCACTGGTATATCTAGCCCCAGTTCCTCTAAAACCTCTAAAGCTATATTAACTTGACCTTTTCCGCCATCCATTAATATAAGCTCTGGAAACTCGCAGAACTTTCCTGCACTAAGCTCTAAATCTCTTTCCCTAATAGCCCTGACTTCTTCCATTCCATGTTTAAATCTTCGTCTTAGAATCTCTCTCATAGAATCATAGTCGTTAGCTCCCTTTACTGTCTTTATCTTGAACCTTCTATACTGACTGTTTTTAGGTTTTCCTTCTTCAAAGACCACCATAACTCCTACAGAGTCCATGCCTTGTATATTTGAAATATCATAAGCTTCTATTCTATGGGGAAGATCCTCTGTCTCAAGAGCGTCCATAAGCTCTCTAAGAGCTACCCTGTGTATCTCCTTGTCTTGAAGAATCTTTACCTTGAACTGATCCAAAGTTATCCCTGCATTTTTCTTTACCATTTCAAGAAAAGCAAGCTTCTCTCCTTTTTGAGGAATCTTTATGATAACTTTTGATCCTCTCTTTAGAGTTAGCCATTCCTCTAAAAGCTCAGAATCCTCTATGGCTGGGACATAGATAGTTTTAGGGATCTTTGGAGTTCCACTGTAAAAGCTCTTTATAAACTCTCCCAATATTTCTCCATCCTCATAGGAAGCTTTATTTTCAAGGATAAAGTGTTCTCTTCCAATAAGCTTTCCTTCTCTTAAGAAGAAAGCCTGAACGCATACATCCTTTTCATCCTTGTAGATATTTATGAAATCCTCGTCTTCCATAGTTTTTGTAAATATTTTTTGTCTTTCTACTATGGTGTCTAATGCTCTTAATTTGTCTCTTATAGCAGCTGCTTTTTCAAACTCCAGATTATTTGATGCGTCCATCATCTCATGTTGGAGTTTATGTATTATATTAGTATTTTTGCCATTAAGAAGATTTATAATCTCATTTATTATACTTTCATAATCTTTTTTTGAGACATATCCTGCACAAGGAGCATTGCAAAGTTTTATTTGATAATTTAGGCACGGTCTTATAAATGGTCCTTCCTCTTCTATATGTTTTTTACAAGTCCTTATGGGAAAAACCTTTTTTATTAGCTCCATAACCTCATAAACTGCTCCTGCATCTGTATAAGGTCCAAAATACTTATTTCCATCCTTTCCATAGGTTCTTGTTACAAAAATCCTTGGAAAAGGTTCGTTTGTAGTAATCTTGATAAAAGGATAGTGCTTATCGTCT
Organism: Clostridium sp.; assembly: GCA_022773025.1. Lineage (GTDB taxonomy): Bacteria > Bacillota > Clostridia > Clostridiales > Clostridiaceae > Clostridium_X. The sequence continues at coordinate 28,816 of JALEZF010000071.1, forward strand.
TTTAAAAGTATATTATATTTGGGCTTATATTTTTTTATTAGATTACACTCTAAAATCAAAGCCTCCATCTCGGTGTCTGTAACTATATATTCAAACTCAGCTATATTAGCCACCATATTTCTAACTTTCTCTGTATGGTTTTTAGAGCTTTGAAAGTACTGTCTTACCCTATTCTTTAGGATTTTTGCTTTTCCTACATAGATTATTTCACCCTTATCATTTTTCATCAAGTAAACCCCAGGTTTATCTGGAAGTCCCTTAAGTTGTTTTTCAAAGTCAAACATAGCCTCATCTCCTGTTTTATGGGAATATTTGAATCAGTTATATTGTACCCTATTATCTCATGGTATAAAAGATAAAATTACACACTAATTCGTCAATTTTTTGCAAATACAAAAGTTAAGGCTGCTAACCTTAACTTTTATTATAAATCTTAAAAATTATTGGTTCACAGCAGCCTTTAGCACTGTACCTGCTATCTGTGCTGCCTTTCCACCACCTATTCCTCCATTTTCAACTATTACTGCTATAGCATACTTTGGATTATTGTATGGTGCAAAACCTACAAACCACGAGTGTGGTGTAGCTGGTTTTCCGTTTTTGTCCATATGGTCAGCAGTTCCTGTCTTTCCCGCTGCATTTGTTCCTGAGAAGTAAGATGAGTTTACTGTACCATTATCTACAACTTCCTTCATATAAGAAGCTATAAGCTTTGCATCATCACCAGGAATAATTGTGCCAACTTCTTTATCTTTTATGGTGTTTACTACTTCTCCATCCACATTCAAGATATTCTTCACTATCTTTGGCTCCATCATAACTCCATTATTTGCTATGGTACTTGCCACAAGGGCCATCTGCATAGGACTTACAAGAATAGAACTTTGTCCTATACCAGTTTGAGCTATACTACCTTTTTCATAGCTTTCCAAAGTAGGGAATCTTCCTTTTGCTATAGAAAATCCATCACTTGGTATGCTTTTGTTAAAATAGAAATCCTCAGCCGTCTCACGAAGCTTTTGGTTTCCTAGCTCAAGAGCTAGAGTTCCAAATACTACGTTACTGGATTTTCTAAAACCATCTTTTAAATTTAAATTTCCATAAACTGTACCGCCATAATTGCTTAATGAGTATCCTCCACCAAAATCTATCTTTCCTGTGCTATCAGGAAAAACCTTAGTTGTAACACCACTTATATTCTCAAGAGCACTAGCGGTTGTTATTATCTTAAATACTGATCCTGGCGGATATAATCCTTGAGTTGCTCTATTTAATAGAGGTGAATCCTCATTTGTATTTATAGCAGCCCAGTTAGCTTCAAGGTTGTTTGGATCATAAGTTGGCTTTGACACCATGGTTATTACATCACCAGTTTTAGGATCTAATACTACCACAGAACCTTTATTACCTCCAAGAGCATCATAGGCAAGCTTTTGTAAATCATAATCTAATGTTGTACCTAAGCTGTTTCCAATCTTTTCTTTTGTCTGCCTATTAGAAAAGGCTTCTTTTATGTTAAAAGTTTTTAAAGCTTCTTTTATATTGAACATTGTGTTTTTTGTATTCATTAGCTCACTATCATAAGCTGATTCTAGTCCTGTTATTCCGTATCTTACATCAACGAAACCTAGAGCATGAGTGAATAAATCTCCATATACATACTCTCTTTTCTGAGTTAAAGTATCTCCTCTTTCACTCTTTGTAAGAGCCCTTCCATCTCTATCATAGATAGTTCCTCTAAGTACTTCATTCCTCTTAGCCCAAAGTCTCTTATTGTCAGACCTATCTGCTATTGTAGGTGCTTGAAATACAGTAAAATATGCCATATACGTTATAAGGGCTAAAAAGCAAACTAAAAATACAACAAGTACTTTTTTCATTCCATTCATTAAATCCTTTTGCATACTAACCCTCCTCTGAAATCTTTTGTATTATACCTAGTGCAAAGAAACTAGTAAGCATTGAGCTTCCGCCGTAACTAACAAAAGGTAAAGCTACACCTGTAAGAGGAATTGCATTCATAACTCCTCCTATTATTACAAGAACTTGTGTTGCAAACATTGCTGCATACCCTACAGCCATCATTTGAGAAAATTTATCTTCTACATATATTGCAGCTCTCATGGATCTATAAAACATCAAGAAGAATAATATCATTATTCCAAAGCCAATTAAAAGTCCCATCTCTTCACATATTACTGCAAATATAAAGTCTGATGTGTTTACAGGTATGAATTCTGGATATCCCTTTCCAAGTCCCACACCTAAAATTCCCCCTGATGCCATGGCAAATAATCCCTGTACTATTTGGAGCCCATTGCCATAGGCATCTGACCATGGATCCTGCCATATTGCTACTCTCACCCGTACATGGTCGAATAACTTATAGCTGATTCCAGCTCCGGCTCCTGCTAATATGAAGGTGGTTATTATATATTTTAGTTTGTTGGTAGACAAGTAAAGCATTGTTACTGATACCCCAAAGAATATAAGGGCTGATCCTAAATCCTTTTGTACAACCATAAATCCTAAGGAATACATAACCACAAGAGCAGGCTCTATAAGAGACTTTACTCTACCAGTATAATCCTTTAAGGCTGATGCTAAATAAGCAACTAAGAATAGCTTTCCAACCTCTGATGGCTGAAAGCTTATAGGACCTAACTCTACCCAGTTTTTAGAACCAAACTTTTCTACACCTATAAGGGTAGCCATAGCCATAAATACTATAACTCCAGCTAAGTACACATATTTATATTTTGCAAAACTCTTAAGGTCTGGCAATACCACCACCACTAAAACATAGGCGATTACCCCTAGAGTAAACCAAATAAGCTGCTTTACAGCAACATTAGAGTCTATCCTGTACATTGTAATTATACCTATCATGGAAAGTATAAATGCAAATATCAGTAGATACTTATCTCCATCTGAAAAAAATCGTCCTATTACGAAATGTGCATACCCTAAAAGCAGTGCCATAACTATTCCTAGCATCACAGCCTTTTTATCAAAAGGTTGCTGCAACAAACTTAGATTGCCGAACATAGCTATGAGCAAAAGGTATGTATATAAAAGCATTCTTTTCTCGTCATTAAAGCTCTTCACTAAACTCACCTACTTAAAATTTAATTCACTGTATATTCTTATGTAAATTCTTCCTCTAAAATTCATGGCTAGCTTAATTGCTAGCCGATGACTCTAAATATTAAACTTCCTATCTTTATCTCATCCCCTAATTGAACATAAAGTCTTCCTTTTATGTTCTCTCCATTTACAATGGTACCATTAGTGGAATTTAAGTCTTCTAGTATATATTGATTGTTTTTTGTATATATCTTAGCGTGATGTCCTGAAACGTAGTGGTCATCCAGCACTATTACATTGTCTTCTCTTCTTCCAAGAGTTATGACTCCCTTTATTGGTACAATAGAGCCTGTTTTTAGCGTACTATTATCCCCTGATGACACAACTTCAAGTCCCCAAGAAGACTTTAATACCTTTTTTCTTCCTCCAGCTTTCACATCTTTATACATTACCCTTAAGGCAAGAATTATAATTATATATAATATAACTATGAATACCGCTGTAAAGATAAAGCTCAATACCTTATTCATACACTTCACCTCATGCAAACATATTAATTCATTATTATTATATCACCAAATTCTCTAAAAAATGTTACAAAAATCTCATGTAATTCTTAAATAAAAGTTAATATATATTAAAGCTAATATAAAAAGGCATACTAAAAGTAAAGTAAAACCTTTAATATGCCCCCTCTGCTAATTATTTTCTAAGACAGTTTTTAGATACTTTCCTGTATAGGAATCCTTGCAGGCCGCAACCTTTTCTGGAGTTCCCGTTGTAACTATGGTTCCTCCCTTGTCGCCACCCTCTGGTCCTAAATCTATTATATAATCTGCTGATTTTATAACATCTAAATTATGCTCTATAACTATTACAGTATTTCCTGCTTCTACTAACCTCTGAAGGATCTCTATAAGCCTTGCCACGTCATCTATATGAAGTCCAGTTGTAGGTTCATCTAGTATGTATAAAGTCTTTCCTGTACTTCTCTTTGATAATTCATAGGCAAGCTTTATTCTTTGAGCTTCTCCCCCAGATAACTGAGTTGAAGGCTGACCAAGTCTCACATAACCTAAACCCACATCTTGAAGGGTTTGAAGCTTATTTTTTATTCTTGGAAGATTTTCAAAGAATTCTAAAGCTTCATCCACTGTCATATTAAGGACTTCATCTATATTCTTACCTTTGTACTTCACCTCAAGAGTTTCCCTATTGTATCTCTTTCCTTTACATACTTCACAAGGCACATAAACATCAGATAAAAATTGCATTTCAATCTTTATTATTCCATCTCCACTACAGGCTTCACATCTTCCACCCTTCACATTAAATGAGAATCTTCCTGGTTTGTAGCCCCTCATCTTAGATTCTGGAGTTGATGCAAAAAGTTCTCTTATTATATCAAAGACACCAGTGTAAGTTGCTGGATTAGAACGTGGAGTACGTCCTATTGGGCTTTGGTCTATATCTATTACCTTATCTATATTTTCCTGTCCCTTAAGTTCCTTGAACTGTCCTGGATTGCTCTTTCCTCTATTAACTATCTTGTGAAGAGATTTATATAAAATCTCATTTACAAGGGTACTCTTTCCTGAGCCTGACACTCCTGTTACAGCGGTAAAAGTTCCTAGTGGAAATGATGCTTTTATATTTTTAAGGTTATTTTCTTTGCATCCTATAACCTCAATAAAATTACCATTGCCACTTCTTCTCTCTTTTCGAACTTCAACCTTCTTTTCACCAGTCAAATACTGACCTGTTATGGATTCCTTGCAAGCCATTATATCTTCTAAGGTTCCAGCAGCAACTATATTTCCACCATGCTCTCCTGCCCCTGGTCCTATATCTACAATGTAATCAGCAGCTTTCATTGTATCCTCATCATGCTCTACAACTACTAAAGTATTTCCTAAATCCCTTAAGTTTTTTAAAGTGTCTATAAGCTTGTCGTTGTCCCTTTGATGCAGCCCTATACTAGGCTCATCTAATATATATAAAACTCCCATTAAACTAGATCCTATTTGAGTTGCAAGTCTTATTCTTTGAGATTCTCCTCCTGATAAGGTTCCTGCATTTCTTGCCAAATCTAAATAATCTAGTCCTACATCTATGAGGAATCTAAGTCTGCTCTTTATTTCCTTTATGATCTGGTCACTGATTATCTTGTTCTTTTCAGAAAGCTTTAGATTTCGTATGAATTCTAATTCTTCCTTTATGGACATTCTGCAGAATTGATTTATATTCAAATCTCCTATAGTCACCGCAAGGGCATCTGGGTTAAGCCTTGCTCCCTTACACTTGCTACAAGGAGTATTACTCATAAACTGCTCTATTTCATCTTTTATAACATCAGAGCCTGTTTCCCTATATCTCCTCTGCATAGAATTTATTATTCCTTCATAGGCATGATTATAGGTACGTCTCACCCCATCCTTGGTGTAATCAACCTTTATTACCTCTCCTCCTAGTCCATAAAGAAGTATCTTTAGTACATCCTTTGGAAGGTCCTCTATTGGAGTGTCTAAGGAAAAGTTAAATTTCTTTGTTAATGCAGTTAGTACTCTGTAGCTCCATGACTCTTCCTTTAATCTTCCTTCACCCCAAGGTGCTATTGCTCCTTCCATGATGCTTTTAGATTTGTCTGGTATCACTAAATCAGGAGATATCTCTAAAAGAGTTCCAAGGCCGTCACATTTGTCACACTTTCCAAATGGAGCATTGAATGAGAAGAGCCTAGGCTCTATTTCTCCTATGCTTATTCCACAATCTTCACAAGCGAAATTCTCACTAAAAAGCCTGTCTTCCTCTCCATCTTCTTTGATGATATTTACTATAACAATACCTTCCGCCATCTTTAAAGCTGCTTCTAAAGATTCTGCAAGCCTTCCCCTTGACTCTTCTCTAACTGTAAGTCTATCTACTACAGCTTCTATATTATGCTTTTTATTCTTTTCTAAGTTTATTTCTTCTTCAGTGACCTCAAACATGTCACCATCTACTCTCGCTCTCACAAAGCCATTCTTCTTTATATTTTCTATGACTTTTTCGTGGGTTCCCTTCTTTCCTCTTATAACAGGAGCTAAAATCTGTATCTTAGTCCTCTCTGGAAAATCCATGATTTGATCTACCATGGTATCTATGGATTGCTTAGTTATTTCCTTACCGCACTTAGGGCAGTGAGGAATTCCAACTCTGGCATATAATAGTCTCAAGTAATCATATATCTCTGTAACCGTTCCTACTGTTGAACGAGGATTTCTGCTTGTAGTCTTTTGGTCTATAGATATAGCTGGAGAAAGTCCTTCTATATACTCCACATCTGGTTTGTTCATCTGTCCTAAAAACTGTCTTGCATAGGATGACAGTGACTCTACGTAACGTCTCTGTCCTTCTGCATAAAGTGTATCAAAGGCTAAAGATGACTTTCCCGAACCTGAAAGCCCTGTAAATACCACAAGTTTATCCCTTGGTATTTCTAAGGATACATTCTTCAGATTGTGCACCTTAGCACCTTTTATTATTATCTTATCCTGCATGGTATCTCTCCTTTTATATAAACTAGATTCTTAGCTTTAGGTGGAGTTTTTGCTCCCTCTAAATATTACAAATACCTATCTGATGTCTATCTATCAGATAAAATTACGAATATCTGTTCTTATAATACTATATTAGTCTTTCTAAAATACTCTGTCAATAACTACTAATTATTATTTAAAAAACACACTCCATACTCTCTATAAGAATCTAAGACATAAAAAAGTCCCATAAGATTCTCTTTTCATTGTTCCCAATTTCAAATCTTATAAGACATAATTTATAATTTTTACTTTTCTAAAGCCTTTGCTATATAACCATTATTTTCCTCTAAAAGAGCTTTTCCTTCTTTCTTCGATAAGTTTGCCATTATCATTAAAATAGAAAGCTTTACATCATAATTTGTTTCTTCAAGTACAGCTTCTGCTTTTTCCCTAGATACTTCAGTTGCTTCTATAACTATGTGTTTTGCTCTTTCAACTAATTTTTCATTAGTTGCCTTTACATCTACCATAAGATTGCCATAAACTTTTCCAGTCTTCACCATAGCCCCTGTAGAAAGCATGTTTAAAACCATCTTTTGAGCTGTTCCTGCTTTCATTCTTGTAGAACCAGTTATTACTTCCGGTCCAACTACAGGAGATATTGCTATCTTTGCAACGGCAGCTATGTCTGATTGTGGGTTACATGTGACTCCTACTGTAACAGCACCAATACTGTTTGCATACTCAAGACCACCTATGACATAAGGAGTTCTTCCACTGGCTGCAATTCCTACTAATACATCTCCTTTTGTAAAGTTCATGTTCCTTAAATCCTCTACACAAAGCTCTTTGGAGTCTTCTGCTCCTTCCTTTGCCTTAAAAATGGCTTCCATTCCTCCAGCTATTATACCTTGTACTACTTCTGGAGATACCCCATAGGTTGGTGGACACTCCGATGCATCTAATATACCTAGTCTTCCTGATGTTCCAGCTCCACAATATATAAGCCTTCCATCATTATTTATAGCCTCTGCTATTTTGTCTATTGCATTTGCTATTTGTGGAAGTTCCTTTTCCACTGCATAAGCAACCAATTTATCTTCATCATTTATCTTTTTTACCATTTCTAAAGTGGATACCTTATCAATATCTTTAGTATTTAAATTTCTTTTTTCAGTAACCATTTTGTTTAAATCTATATTCATACTAAGCCTCCCTGTCAACTAAATTTAAAAGTATTTATCTATATTATAGCATTTGGAAATATAATTTCAATATTCTATTTTATTTTAGAAATATAATTTCTTGACGTGAATTTTTATTTCATCTTTTAAAAGATATATATTTATATTAATTGAATTTGGTTCTTGTCTATTATCTTAACACTGCCATAACCACCGTAATTCAATATTAATTGAGAAAGCACTGCCATATCCTTAACTGTTGAGTATAATCCTGATATTCCTGATACTTCATTTAAATTCTCTGAAGTGTAATCTTTTGGACCAGCTATTACTTTAGCTGAATCTATTCCCTTTGATGATGGGTTAAACATTGTATTATTTAATCCTAATGGCTTGTAAATCATAGATTCCACATACTGATCTAAAGCCATATCCGACTTTATTAACTCTGGATAAAATATTGATATGCTTAGCTTTACATCCTTTTCTGGAACTATATTTTCAACCAATAATTTCAATATTTTTATTTATTAAAAAAGCAATTCATCTTAAGTAGACGAATTGCTTTTTGGATATTTTATATATTTTTTATTATTTGCAGTCACATTGAAAAGTACCACATTTTGTTCCTTCACAATGGCATGCTCCATCTCCACATATATCTACATGATCAGCATCGCATTGGCAGTTATGATTATGTATACAATCCTCTGCCTTGCAATGTATATGTAATTCTGGATTTGGGTTATGTGAGCAGTTTGTCATAGAACCATTTTGTGGTTCAAAAGTACTACAACAAGTTTCTCTTTCTTCTGTAGCGCGCTCTCCATCTACATCAATGCTACCTAAACAGCAGCAGTTTTCGTTGTTATGTGCACAAGTAGTAACTGAACAATTTAATCTATTCATATATGTCCTCCTAAGTTTATAAAATTAATTACACCCTTAGTATCTGCACTTATGTATATTTTTATTCTTTCAACATATCTGTCATCTTTTTAGTTGCCTTCAAATATTTTTCTACCTCTTCAAAATCATCCTTAGCGATTCCAAGGAATAGTATATCCGTTACCATAAGCTGTGCCATTCTAGATGCAATAGCTCCAACTCTAAGTTCCTTTTCTACATTTGGAACTCTTAGATTTATATCACATAAATCTGCTAGAAGATTATTTCCGTATTTCGTTATTGAAATACATACTGCTCCATTTTCCTTTGCTTTTCTCATAGAATTGTTCACATCTTTGCTTCTTCCTCTATAGGATATACCTATTGCCAAATCCCCTTTTTTAGCATGTACTGACATAGCAAGTTGTATATTTGCATCAAGGTGAAATATTGCAATCTTGTTTATTCTAAGAAGTTTATGCTGCAAATCCATGGCTACTATAGCAGAGGCCCCTACTCCAAATAGATAGATATTTTTTGCTTTTTTAATTTCTTCAATAGCTCTCTCAAAATCTTCAATATTTAGAAGTGACACCGTATTGTTTATAGTATTAATTCCTTGATTAGCTACCTTTTGTACCACTTCTTCTATAGTATCACCTTTTTCTATAATATCATCGATAATTTTTTCCTCATCTTGATTTTGAGTTTTTGCAATTTCTAGTTTCAGTTCTTGAAAACCTTCATATCCTAAAGTTCTAGAAAACCTCACTACAGAGGCTGGTGATGTCTCTGTAAGTGCACCTATTTCCTGTGCAGAAAGTGTTATTACATCTTGTCTGTTTTCTAATATATATTTTGCTATCTTCCTTTCAGATTGTGTGAAATCTTCAAGATGCTGCTCTATTTTTAATATATAACTCATAGTGATTCTCCCTAATCCTTGAAACCCTGTGTTTTTAAAGCTGAATTTTTATTGTTTTTCTTTAGCTTTTGAATAATGTCTCTAAGTTCAGCAGCTCTTTCAAATTGAAGATTCTTTGCTGACTCCATCATCTCTTCTGTATATTTTTCTATAAGCTTTGGTATGCTTTCCTTTTCTTTAGTCTCATCCATTCCTCTATACTCTTCACTGTCTTCAGCTACCTTAGTAACCTCTATAACCTCTCTTATATCCTTTATTATAGTTTGAGGGGTTATTCCATGTTCTTCATTGTACTCCATCTGTATTTTTCTTCTTCTATTTGTTTCTTTTATAGCTTTCTCCATAGAACGTGTTACTGTGTCACCATACATTATTACTTTACTTTCAGAGTTTCTAGCTGCTCTTCCTATGGTCTGTATAAGCGAAGTCTCGGACCTCAAGAAACCTTCCTTATCTGCATCTAATATTCCTACGAAAGCTACTTCTGGAATATCTAAACCTTCCCTTAAAAGGTTAATTCCAACTAGTACATCGAATTCACCTTTTCTTAAATCTCTTATTATCTCCATTCTCTCCATAGTATCTATGTCAGAGTGAAGATATGTTGTTTTGATTTCTAAATCCTTTAAGTACTTAGTCAAGTCTTCGGACATTCTTTTAGTAAGAGTTGTGACTAAAACCCTAAATCCTCTCTTTATGGTATCCTTTATTTCCTTATACAAATCATCAATTTGTCCTTTAACTGGCCTTACTATAACTTCTGGGTCTAGTAATCCTGTAGGTCTTATGATTTGCTCTGCTATGACCTTTGAATGTTCAAGTTCGTAAGCTGATGGCGTAGCACTTACAAAAACCACTTGATTTAATTTGTCTTCGAATTCGTCGAATTGAAGTGGTCTATTGTCATAAGCTGAAGGCAGTCTAAACCCATAATCTACAAGAGAATTCTTTCTTGATCTATCTCCTCCGTACATAGCTCTTACCTGAGGAAGCGTTACATGACTTTCATCTATGAACATCAAAAAATCCTCTGGAAAGTAATCTAAAAGGGTCTGAGGAGGCGTTCCTGGATCCCTTCCATCTAAAATTCTCGAATAATTTTCTATCCCCGTGCAATATCCCATTTCACGTATCATTTCTATATCATAGTTTGTCCTCTGCTTAAGTCTTTGAGCCTCTAAAAGCTTGTCTTCCGATGTAAGTTCTTTAAGTCTTACTTCAAGTTCATCTTCTATTCTTTTTATAGCCACCTCTAATTTGTCACGAGAAGTAGCAAAGTGGGATGCTGGGAATATAGCCACATGCTTTAATTCATTTAATATGTTCCCTGTAAGCACATCAAATTCTCTTATCCTGTCTATCTCATCTCCAAAGAACTCTATTCTTATTCCTTTATTGCTTGAAGATGCAGGTATAATATCCACCACATCTCCCCTAGCTCTAAAAGTTCCTCTAGCAAAATCTATTTCGTTTCTCTCATACTGTATTTCAACCAGCCTTCTCATGAGTTCATCCCTGTCCTTTTCCATTCCGGGTCTTAGGGATATTGTCAAGTTTTTGTATTCCTCTGGATTACCTAATCCATATATACAGGATACTGATGCAACTATAATTACATCTCTTCTCTCAAATAAAGCTGAAGTAGCCGAGTGACGTAATTTATCTATCTCATCGTTTATAGAAGCATCCTTTTCTATATAGGTATCAGTCTGAGCTACATAAGCTTCTGGTTGATAGTAATCATAGTAAGATACAAAGTAATCCACAGAATTTTCAGGGAAGAACTCCCTGAATTCTGAGCATAGCTGTGCAGCCAGCGTCTTATTATGAGCCAACACCAATGTGGGCTTTTGGCATCTTTCTATTATATTTGCCATAGTAAATGTCTTTCCCGAACCAGTTACTCCAAGTAGCGTTTGAAATTTATTGTGGTCATCTATAGACTTCACTAATGTATCTATAGCCTGAGGCTGATCTCCAGTGGGTTTAAATTTTGAAGATATTTTAAACTCTGGCATCCATATCTCTCCTTACTTCCTGAGGTATTCATGTAGTATCTCATTAAAGATTCTACTTATCATGTCTATTTTTCTTTATCTTTTCTATTATATCCTTTAGCTTTTTTTCTCCAACCTCTACTACCCCTACACCTTTAGGAATCCCTCTAGGAATAAGTATCATTCCCATGGTGTTTTTTCCGTTTTTTAGAGGGAAGCTTATATCTTTAATCTTTCCCTTTTTATCTTTTATCTTAAGCCTTAAATCCGCTAAATTTTTGTTTATACTTTCATAAATCATTGTATATTCTTCAGGTCTATCATCGTTCACTTCCAATATCTTGTCTCCACTTCTAATTCCCTGTCTTTGGGCTGGAGAGTTTGGCATCACGTCTAATATTGTTATTCCTTCTTCATCGCTTACGTATTTTACATCACCCTTATTTTCTCTATAGTTTTCTATAAGAGTTATGCATTCTTGAGCTATAGGCATAAATATTAGAAGAAGACCTTGAAAAATAATTCCATAATTAGCCACTCTGTACATAGCTATAAGTAAAACTCCATATATTATCTTCAACAATGATGAAAATATGGTTTTAGATGTCTTACTTTGAGTAAATGTTATCTGTTTGTAGCCAAGTATAGAGTATATAGGCATAGCACTTACCACAGCTGCTGTTAAAAGAGTTTCATTTATTCCTCCCCTTATAAAAGGCCACCAATCAGGAGTTACTATAAGCTCCCCTCCTCCTGATAAAGCCTCTGCAGTGAACAATATTATCACTATAGGTACTGGCCAATATCTTTCTAGAGAGAATCCTCCAGCAAGCTTTCCATCTTTATTTGTAAATATAGGAATAGATCCTCTATATCCATCTGCTAAAATTAATATCCCCTCTACTACACTTAATACGCCTACAAGGGCTACTAAAGCTCCTATATCTAGTTTTACAGTAAAATCTAAAGACACTAAATTTAAATCCTTAAGCCAGCCTAAAATTAAGGTGACTCCTCCAAGAAGAGCTGCACTATATGAAAAACTTATCCACCTTGGCTTTAGTACAATCAGAAATAAGGACATAAAAAATAAAAGTTCTATTCCCGCACCAACATCAAACATGACTCCTAAATATGAGAGCATCATGCTTCCTATAAGTCCTCCTAGGATTCCCATTACTACTTGTGATAATGTTAGCTCTAAGGGAGAAATTACTTTCTCCCCCACCATCATCCTTTGAAGTATAGCAATTTTTCTATTTTTTTTGTATAGAAGGAATCCTAAAAGCACCAAAACAAAAACTAGTCTTGGATCTGCAATAGCGTATGCCATGGTGCGCAGTGTGTATTCAAATAAATTCATTAATTAAAATCCCCCTATTTTATTTTATCCTTTATAACCTCTAAAGCCTTATTAAATTGAGGATCATTGCTTCGTGTTAGTCCTTTTTCTTGTAATTCTTTTGGGATAGTTACTTCTATATCTGGAGCTATACCTTTCTTATGGATGTTCTCTCCATTTGGAGTGTAGTACTTAGATATAGTTACCTTTAATCCAGTGCCTTCGTCCATTTCTAATACTGTTTGAACCACACCTTTACCAAAAGTAGTAGTTCCTATAAGAGTTCCTATCTTATAATCTCTAACAGCTCCTGCTACTATTTCAGAAGCACTTGCTGTATTTTCATCTGTAAGTACTACTAGCGGCATTCCAATTGCTATACCACCCTTTGAATTGTATGGTGTCTTTTTATCATACTTATCTATAGTTGATGTTATTATCTTATCCTTTTCTACAAAGTTAGAAACTACATTGATACATTCCTTTAAAAGTCCTCCTGGATTTTGTCTAAGGTCTAATACTATTCCTTTAGCACCCGAATCCTTTAGTTCTTGTAATTTCTCTGTGAACGCATCTCCTGTGTGCTCATCAAACATTGATATTTGAATATATCCTATATTTCCATCTATCATTTCTCCTGCAACAGTCTGCATAACTATTGTATCTCTATAGACTTCAGTAGTATATAGACCTTTTCCTTCTCTGTCTAGAGTTATATCTACCCTTTCTTTTACCTTGCCATTTTTCATAAGTGCTACAGCTTTTTCTAGATCCTTGCCACTTACATCTGTATCTGCTACTTTTTTAATCTTATCTCCTGGTTTTATTCCTGCTTTTTCAGCTGGAGAACCAGCAAATACTGCTATGACAACTATATCTTCGTCCTTAGCTGCCACTTGAAGACCTACCCCTACATAATTTCCTTCATTTTTTTCATTGAAATCGCTAAATTCCTTCTTATTCATAAAAACAGTATATGGATCATTAAGAGAGTTTGTCATTCCTTTGATGGCACCTTCTACTAAAGCATCTTCATCTATTTCTCCATCATAAAGCTTATATAAAACATCTCTCACCTGAAACAATTTCTTGAACTTTGAAACATCATTTATTCCCTCTAGGGATTTAGCTATATCTTTATTGCTTACTCCCATGCCTGGAATAGCCATAGCTGCCTTTGTTCCCACAAAAAATGCTGCAAAGTTTGTAACTATAAGTATTGCTGCTACTAAAACAACCCATTTCCAACGCCCTTTGTTTTTCTTTCTTGGTTCTTTTACTTCTTCATTATCCATTTAATAACACCCTCTCTTATAAACCTTCTCAAATTATTTTACCTAATATCATTTATTTTATTATACTAAATCTTCAATATATATAATTATATATTAAATAAAGCTCAGATGACATAAATCATCTAAGCTTTTACAATTTTTTTTAAACTTCTAAGAATTTTCTTAAGGAAACAAAACTTCCTAAAGCTCCAACTATTATTCCTGCTAGTATAAATTCTAGTAAAATTACAGTGTATACATAGCTTGGTGCTACTAGAGGTGTAGCTCCTATCATAGATTGAGTTATATTCGTATACAGTATGTTGTATCCAATTGAAAGCACTCCATTTGCAATAAGGGCTCCAATAACACCTATTATAACTCCCTCAATTATGAATGGCCATCTTATAAACCAATCTGTTGCTCCAACAAATTTCATTATACCTACTTCTCTTCTCCTTGAGAAAACAGTAAGTTTTATTGTATTAGAAATTAGGAATAATGATACTCCTATGAAGATTACAAATATAATTACCCCTACTACCTTTATAGTTGAGGATACTTTTATAATCTTGTCTATGATATCTGTCTGACCTTCTCCAGGTTCATAGCCAGGCATATTTTCCACTGCAGAAGTTATACTCTCTGCCACCTCTGGTGAAGATATCTTTACCACAAAGGAACTTGGTAATGGGTTATTGTCACTGCCATATCCTGAAAGTATAACCTCATTTCCTTTCATTTGTTCCTTAAAGTCTTCTAATGCTTCAAGTTTGCTTTTATATATAACATCTTCTACTCCACTAAGATCCTTCAAAGTCGCTTCTATATCTCTCTGCTCTGATATAGTTACTTCATTAGTTAAGAATACTTCAACTTCTACCATATCTTCAATTATCTTAACTTGGT
The DNA here is from genome assembly GCA_022773025.1 of Clostridium sp. Classification (GTDB taxonomy): domain Bacteria; phylum Bacillota; class Clostridia; order Clostridiales; family Clostridiaceae; genus Clostridium_X. Next base: position 43,943 of record JALEZF010000071.1, read on the forward strand.
TATTTACAGTTACTGCAATAAGTACGAAAACACCAAATATAAATAGAGTTGCTGATACAGTAAGAGCTGATGCAATACTTATTGTCTTGTTTCTTTTTAAACTTTTTAGTGCGTCTACAAAGAAATGTTTTACCGTATTAGTTTTCATATTCGTATCTTCCCCTCTTCTCATCTCTAGATATGGTTCCTTTTTCCATAGCTATAACTCTCTTTCTCATGCCATTAACAATATCTTTAGCATGTGTTGCCATAAGAACCGTCGTACCACTCTTGTTTATATCGTCTATTATCTCCATTATATCTTTAGCTGTCTCTGGGTCTAGATTTCCAGTTGGTTCATCCGCTATAAGAATAGCTGGATTGTTTACTATAGCTCTAGCTACAGAAACTCTCTGCTGCTCTCCACCTGAAAGCTCGTTGGGGAACATCTTGTGCTTATCTCCAAGTCCAACCATGGCTAAAACTAAAGGAACTCTTTTTCTGATTTCCTTTGGTGTAGCTTCTACAACTCTCATGGCAAAAGCAACATTCTCATATACATTTAATGTTGGAATAAGTCTAAAATCTTGGAATACCATTCCTATTTTTCTTCTGTAATAAGGAACTTCACCTTTTTTTATAGATGAAAGCTTTTGATCTTTTACTATAATCTCTCCACTTGTAGGCTCAACTTCCTTAAGGAGCATCTTTATGAAAGTAGATTTTCCTGCTCCACTTGGTCCTACCAAGAATACAAATTCACCCTTTTCTATACTTATATCTACATTTTTTAGGGCTAAAACATTATTATCATAAGTCTTGCTGACGTTCTTAAATTCTATCATATATTCAACTCCTCACTAAGTTATCCATTCTTCATATACAAATTTATAATAATTATATCACATTATACTACTACTTTGAATTTAAATATTTACAATTAAAAAATTCGTAAAAATATTGGACAAATCTCCTAAGAAATTTCTACATAAAGTGATAGAAAAAGCTGGTATATTAAAGTTTTTTTAATAACACCAACTTTCAAAATTCAGAGTTTCATTTTATTTTTCTTATAGAGAATTAAACCCCTTTCCCAATACCTCATGAGCTTCACTTACTGTAATAAAAGCATCTTGGTCTATTTCTCTTATGAATTTCTTAATGTCTATAAACTGTTTTCTATTAACTACACAATATATCATATCAGTTTCTTGTCCACTATAAGCACCTTTTGCTGGTATTATAGTACACCCTCTGTTAACATCGTTCATAATAAAGGTTTTTATTTCATCATTTTTGCTGCTCATTATAAGCAGTTCTTTACAGTTATTAAAACCTGCTATAACTTTATCTATTATAAATCCATTCATAAATACTATGACTAAGGAATACATTCCCTTTTCCCATCCGAAAGTTAATCCACCAAGAACTACAACTATCATATCTACAACCTGCATGGATTTTCCCATATCAAGCTTTAAATATTTATTTAATATCTTTGCTATTATGTCAGTTCCCCCCGTTGAAGCATCCTGACTGAATACTAAAGCTAGTCCAGTTCCTGTTAGTGCACTTGCAAAGATAGCATTTATCATCAAATCATTTGTTATTGCCTGAGGATTAAATACTGTTTTTATAAACCACATAAGTCCTGATATTCCCAAAGCTCCGTATAGTGTCTTCACCCCAAAACTTCCACCTATAAAGAGGAATCCTGTTATAAAAAGTATTATATTAAATATGAAGGTCAAAGCTTCAACGGATAATGCCGGTATATAATTGTTTGCAACTACTGAAAAACCTGTTATACCGCCTGATGCCATGTTATTAGGTATCACAAAAAACTCTACTGAAATAGCTACCATCAGCATACCTAATGTCATAGTTAAGTATTCTTTAAACTTCTTGTTCATGAAAATCTCCCATCCTAACGTACTTTAATTTTTATCTTATAGTTAATTTTTATTTGATAGTTTTTTTTATTTCTACATATTTATACATAAAATTATTCACAATCATATACAATTATATGATATATAGACTGCTCTTTAAAGTGTCTTAGAGAAATATATGAAATCATGCACTTTTATTCACTATCATTATTAAATTATTTACACTGGGTAGAGAATTATAATAATTTTTTATTACAATCTTCACATATAGTTATTTTTTTAACATCAATTGCGACTCTAAAATCTATATATAATAATTTATGTAAATATTTAAAAAGACCACAATTTTATGGGGGGACCCATGAAATTGTGGTCTTATTTTAATTAAACTTTAGCTTATTCAGATTTCTCAATCTTATTTATAATTGATCCTGATTCTGCTTTGCTTCCAAATGCCTTTATTATCTTAGCTGGACATTTTTGTACGCAAGTCATGCAAAGAGTACATTTCTCCTTGTCTATTACAGGAAGATTTCCTTCTATAACTATTGCGCCATTAGGACAAAGTCTTGCACAAACTCCACATCCCATACATCCAGTAGAACATACATCCTTAACAGCCTTAAGCTTGTCTTTAGATGAGCACTCAACTCTTATGATTTCTGATACTGGCTTGATTTCTATGATGTTCTTAGGACAAGCGTTAGCACAAGCTCCGCATCCTGTACATTTTTCTTCATCAACCATTGCTATTCCATCAACTATATGTATAGCATCAAATTGACAAACCTTTGTACAAGATCCTAAGCCTAAACATCCAAAAGAACAAGCTTTATCTCCGCCACCTGGAATTACAGCTGCTTCCTTACAATCCCTGTATCCATAATACTCCCCTGATTTTTTAGCAGTAGTACAAGTACCAGCACATTTTACAAAAGCCTTATTTGGCTCTGATGATCCTGCATCTACTCCCATGATTGAAGCTATTTTCTCTGCAGCTGAAGCTCCTCCAACAGCACAGCCGTTAACTGGTGCATTCCCTTCAACAACTGCTTGAGCAAAAGCTTCACATCCTGCATATCCACATCCACCACAGTTTGCACCTGGTAGACAGTCTTTGATTTGAGGAACTCTTTCATCTACTTCAACCTTGAATTTCTTAGAAGCATATCCTAAACCAGCACCTAGCACTAATCCAAGACCTCCTAAACTTACAATCGGAAAAACTATTGAATTTATATCCATTCAATACACCCCCTTAGTGAATTAAGCCTTGGAAGCCTAAAAATGCAATTGACATTATACAAGCTGTTAATAGAGAAAGTGGTAAACCTTGCATACATGCTGGTATGCTTTCGTTTTCTTCCATTCTCTCTCTTAATCCAGCTAGTAAAACAATTGATAGCATGTATCCAAGACCAGTACTTACAGCTGCTACTAAAGACTGTATAAGGTTATAGTTCTCATTCATGTTGATGATAACAGCACCTAATATAGCACAGTTAGTAGTTATAAGTGGTAGGAATATTCCTAGAGCTTTGTACAAGCTTGGACTGTTCTTCTTTAAGAACATCTCAACTAATTGAACTAAAGCCGCAATAACTAGTATAAATGCTAGTGTGTACATGTAAGTGATATCTAGTGGTATTAATATATATTTGTATACTGCGAAAGATACGATAGATGCGATAGCCATAACAAATGTAACGGCTCCTCCCATACCTACTGCAGTTTCTATCTTCTTAGATACTCCAAGGAATGAACAGATTCCTAAGAATTTTGCTAAAACAACGTTATTTACAAGCAAGCAGCTTATAAAAATAACAAATAAATTCATCTAATCTCACCCTTCTTTCTATTTGACTTCTAACTATTTTCTACTTTATGCTTCTTTATGCTTTGAACAATGTCCACAATTTCCATCGCAGCCTGCAAATTCAGTAATTCTCTTGTTTTCATTCTTCTTCTTAGCATTTCTGTAATTTAATAAAGCCATTAATATAGCAAGAGTCAAGAAGGCTCCTGGTGCTAGAACCATTATTGTTGCTGGTTCATAAACTGCTGGTAATACAGTTACACCAAATATTTTTCCTGTTCCTAAAACTTCTCTTATTGCTCCAACAACTAAAAGAGCTACTGTAAATCCTAATCCTTGTCCTAATCCATCAAAGATAGAAAGTACTGGACCATTCTTAGAAGCAAATGCTTCTGCTCTTCCAAGTATCATACAGTTAACAACGATAAGAGGTATGAACAATCCTAATGCGCTATATAATGAAGGTACAAAACCTTGTAGTAAGAATTGTAACATAGTAACGAAACCTGCTATTACAACTATAAATGCTGGTATACGAATTTCATCTGGTATGAATTTTCTAAGTAGTGATATAACGATGTTTGAACCTATCAATACCACTGTTGCAGCAAGACCCATACCTAAACCATTTATTGCACTAGTAGTAACTGCTAGTGTTGGACACATAGCAAGTACTTGAACAAATATAACATTTTCTGTGATAACACCATTTTTAATACGTTCTAAAGGAGAATACATTATTTATTACCTCCTTGTAAATTTTCTTTGTAGAATTTAACCGCCTCATTAACTCCAGTAGTTACTCCCTTTGAAGTTATTGTTGCACCTGTTATAGCTTTGATTTGACTGTCATTTCCTTCAGTCTTTACAACTTCTATGTCTTTTTCTATAGACTTTCCTGCGTATTGTCCATAGAACTCAGGATTTGTACAGTTTGCACCAAGACCTGCAGTTTCTGATTGAGAAAGTATTTGTATTCCTGCAAGCTTTCCTGACTTATCTATTCCAACCATAAGTTGAATTTGTCCGCCATATCCTTTAGAGGATACTTTTATAGCATATCCAACAGATTCGCTTCCCTTTTTACCTTCATTTACTTCTAAAACACTTGCTGGTAAACTCATGTCCTTTTTAGTAAAGCTGTCAGCATCAGTAAGTAATGCTTTCATAGCATTTTCGTTAGCTAGCTTCTCTTGGTTAGCTATGGAATCTTTAGTTACGTTGTAAACAACGCCTAAGATTAATCCAGCTATAGCTGTTATAACTAAAAGTATTAATCCTAATTGGATTATGCTTTTCTCTTTTTTTACTTCAACTTTATTTTCCATGTTTCTTCGCCTCCCCAAAAGTTCTAGGAGTTGCAAACTTATCTATTAGTGGAACACATAAGTTCATTATTAATATTGAATAAGAAACACCTTCTGGGTATCCACCTATAGTACGAATTATAGTTGCAATTATACCGCATCCTAATGCGAATATAACTTGTCCTTTTTTAGTCATTGGTGTAGTTGTATAGTCTGTAGCCATAAATATAGCTCCAAGCATTAATCCACCAGTGAAGATTTCATATAGTCCATTTCCTGTCATGAATCCATTTCTGCCTATAACTGTAGTTAATATAGCTACTGTTCCTATATAAACAACTGGTATTTCCCAAGAAATAACCTTTCTATATAATAAATATACGAAACCAATTAAAAGTGCTAATGCAGAAGTTTCACCTATACATCCTCCGATGTTTCCGATGAAAGCTTGTGATAAAGTTGGAAGAGTACCTTCTCCAGCTTTTAATATTGCAAGTGGAGTTGCTGTTGTTACTCCATCAAGAGTCCAAGTAGTCATTGCTATTGGCCATGATGCAAGTAAGAATGCTCTTCCTGCTAAAGCTGGGTTTACTATATTTTGTCCAATTCCACCGAATAATTGTTTTACGATTAGAACTGCAAACACAGTACCTACTGCAACCATCCAAAGTGGCATAGTTGGAGGAACGTTAAATGCTAAAAGTAATCCTGTTACTACTGCACTTAAATCTCCTACAGTTATATTTTTATGTGTTAATCTCTGCCATAGGTATTCTGATAAAACAGCAGCTACTACTGCAACTATCATAACTAAAGCAGCTCTCATTTTAAAGAAATATATTCCAGCTAAAGCTGCTGGTAATAGTGCTATTAAAACATCCCTCATAATAGTTTGCACAGACTCATTAGCTCTTATATGTGGTGATGAAGATAATGTAAGCATTGGCATCTTCAAATTTCCACCATTGCTAGTTTGCCCTGCAGTCTTTTGGGATACTGTTGCGGTTGATTCGCTCATTGAAAAAGTCACCCCTTAGTCTATTTTTCTTATTTCTTTCTCTTATTTGCTAAAACTGCACGTTTAGCAACACGTATTGATTGAAGTATGTTCTTCTTTGCAGGACATACAAATGTACAACATCCACATTCTATACAGTCTAATCCATGGAAGCTCTCAAATACTTCTAATTCATTTCTTTGAGATAAGCTTTGAAGCTTAGTTGGTAGAAGATTCATTGGACATGCCTCTACGCACTTTCCACATCTTATACAGTTTGAAGTGTCTGGTAATACTGCCATATCCTTTGTAAGAGCTAATATTCCTGATGTTCCCTTTGTAACTGGAATTTCTATAGTACTTATAGTCATTCCCATCATAGGACCACCTGATATAACTTTAACTGGAGCTTCTTTAAATCCGCCACAAGCTTCTTCGATTAATTCTTGTACTGAAGTTCCAAGCTTAACCTTAAGGTTCTTTGGCTCTTTTATAGCTTCTCCTGTTACAGTCACTATTCTTTCTATAAGTGGTTCACCTTGAACTACACTCTTATATATTTGATATACTGTACCTACGTTTTGAACTATACATGAAACGTCAGCTGGAAGCTTTCCTGATGGTACTTCTCTCTTAGTTACTGCATAGATCAATTGTTTTTCAGCACCTTGTGGGTACTTAGTCTTTAATGCTTTAACTTCGATTCTGCTTTCATTTGCAGTAAGCTTAGTCATAGCTTCTATAGCATCTGGTTTATTGTTTTCTATTCCAATATAACCTTTTGCCTCTGGGAATAGTTTTAAGATGATTTTTAGACCTTCAACGATCTTTTGTCCATCTTCAAGCATTAATCTGTGGTCACAAGTTAAGTAAGGTTCACACTCTGCAGCATTTACTATTATGCTGTCAATAGTTTTGTCCTTAGGTGGAGTTAACTTAACATGAGTTGGGAATGTTGCTCCTCCCATACCTACGATACCAGCTTCTTTAATGATTGATACTATCTCATCATTTGAAAGTTTTTCGTAGTCTCTTTCTTCAGCCTTTTCAACTGCTTCATAAAGGTTATCGTTTTCTACGATAATTGACATAGCCTTTGTTCCCATTGATGTCATTCTTGGTTCAACATTTTTTACTGTACCGGAAACACTGCTATAAATTGGAGCTGAGACAAAACCGCCAGCTTCACCAATTTTTTGACCTACTAATACTCTATCTCCTTTTTTTACAAGAGCAGTACATGGTGCCCCTATATGCTGAGATAAAGGAAATACTAAGTCACCTTTAGGAAGATACTCTTCTATAGGCTTCTTCTCTGTTAAGTGCTTTCCATGAGGTGGATGAACACCTTTTTTAAAAGTTAACAGTTCCATTGTATTACTTCCTTTCTTCTTTTATGTTTTGAAAAGTTTTAAAATAATTTTTTAAATTTATATAAAATTTTAAAATATTTATCTTACTCATTATAAAACAATATGTTTTATGTTTCTAGTAGTTTATGTTAAAAAAAAACTTTATTGTATTAATTTTCTTTTTTCTAAATTGTAACAGATAACTCCAGTAAAATAACCGGTTATAACTGCTGCTATCATAAGCACTGGAAGATATATATACATTCTAAAGTCTCCAATGACAATTGATGCTATTAAAAGTTGTCCTATATTATGAAATATGGCACCACCAATGCTTAGCCATGGAATACTTATATCATCTTTAAAATAGTTATATAGAAGTATCATTGCAATATTGCTCAAAAGACCTCCGGCTAAACTAAAAAAGAACCCAAATATATTTCCTCCAAAAATCGAACCTATAAGTGTCCTTAGTACCATTATTGTTATAGCTTCTTTTCCTCCAAAGGTTACAAGAACAAATAATGATACAGCATTAGCTAGTCCAAGTTTAATTCCTGGAAATATAACTGGTATTCGTGCTTCAATAACATGTACTACTAAGGCTATGCCTAGCAGCATGCTGAGGTACAATAATTTATTTATTTTTTTCATATTCTGCACCAGCCTTAGTAAGTTGCCCCATCGATTTCATCTTGGGTTCCTGATATCTTTATATATGTTTTATGTGGAATACAAACTGCCATCTCTCCTTTTTTCGAGAGCCATCCTGTCTTTACACAAACATCATCCTTGCAGTTTGCTTCTTTAAACCTAACTCTTCCCTTTTCAACGAGAATCACATTGTAGTCCTCATCTCCAACGGTAATTTCTTTTGGATTCTCTACATCCTGTAAGTCTATAGTATACATCAGTACTCCATCTTTGTACACTTCCGCCTTGGCCCCGCTATCACTGCTGTCCTGTAGAAAATAATAGGCTACAGATGCTATGCTTGCTATAAACACAGTTATTGTGAGCATCAAGACAAATCTATCTCCACGCTTCATGAGAGTACTCCTTATTAGTTATATTAAAATTACTTTCATTTATACCTGATGAGGTGTAAATCTTGTTATCATCAGTTACAATAATGGCATCTACTCCATCTATGGATTCTATGAGCTTCATGGCTTTATCTACACCCATAACATAAGTGGCTGTAGATAATGCATCTCCATCTATTGATTTGTCAGATATTATTGTAGAGCTTATTATTCCATTTTCTGATGGATATCCTGTGCTTGGGTCCATTATATGATGATACCTCTTACCATCTTTTTCAAAGTACCTCTCATAGTTTCCTGAAGTAACAACGGATTTATCTTTTACCTTTACAACGCCAAAGAATTCTCCTTGATCTTTTTTAGGATCTTGAATACCTATGTTTAAAGCTTCCTTTCCATCTTTGCTGCCATAAACATAAAGGTTTCCACCTAAATTTATCATAGCACTATCTATTTTATACTTTTTCAATATATTTACAAGTTCATCCGCCGCATATCCCTTAGCTATACCGCCCAAATCTATAGCCATTCCCTTTTCTTTAAGGTATACACTACTTTTTTCTTTATTTATCTCTATATTCTTATAATTAACTTCTTTTAACGCTTCATCTATCTCTGATTTTTCTGGCACTCTCTCATTTTCAGTTCCTATTGCCCATAAAGCATCAACTGGTCTTATAGAAATATCAAAACATCCCTTACTAAACTGTCCATAGTATAGACCTCTCTCTATTACTTCTAGTATAGAACTACTTACTGTAGTTGGTTTAATACCTGCTTCTTTATTTATTTTAGATATTTCGCTATCTTCTATATTAAGAGACATACTCTTTTCTATTTCATCAATCTTTTTTATAGATTCTTCAATGGCCTTTTCTCCATCTTTACCGTAATATTTTAAGCTTATTATAGTTCCCATCATGAAAGTATCCTTAGAATACTCTTTTGACTTTCTATTGCATCCTGCTAGTGGCAGTAAAACTATTAAGATTAAACTCAGGCTTATAAATTTACATGTTTTCTTCATAATTTTTAATAACCACCTCAAAAAATACTTTTTTCCACAGCTAAGAGTTATTACTTATCATATTATACAATATTTTTTTTCTTATATCCATATATTATAACATATTTTTTGAAAATTCTATAATAACGAATTAAAGCCTAAGAACCAATTTAAGCGGTTCTTAGGCCATTAATTACATATATTTATATATTTTCATGCTATTTTATAGCTAATCCTCTTTTTACCACCTTAACTATATCTTCAGCAGTTAATTCGTAAGCTTTTAATAATTCAGCTGGCTTTCCACTTTCCCCAAAAGTATCTTTAACTCCTACTTTTAGAACTGGAACTGGATGATTTTCGCATACAACTTCGCTTACTGCACTTCCAAGACCACCAATTATAGAGTGCTCTTCTGCAGTTACTATTAAACCAGTTTCTCTTGCAGCATTTACTATCGCTTCTGTATCTATTGGCTTAATTGTATGTATGTTTATAACCTTAACCTTTATTCCTTCTTCTGCCAACATATTGTAAGCTTCAAGAGCAGCATCAACCATTATACCAGTAGCTATGATTGTTGCTTCCTTACCCTCTCTTAGGGTAACAGCTTTACCTATTTCAAATTTGTATCCTTCAAAATCACTTACAGTGTTTACTGCAGCTCTTCCAAGTCTAACATAACAAGGTCCGTTTAATTCTGAAATAGCTTTTATAGCAGCTTCTGTTTCTATATCGTCTGCTGGACATAATACTGTCATTCCAGGTATTGTTCTCATTAAAGCTACATCTTCTATTGATTGGTGAGTTGCACCGTCTTCTCCAACAGTTAATCCTGCGTGAGTTGCACATATCTTTACGTTTAAGTGAGGATATCCTATAGAGTTTCTGATTTGCTCAAAACCTCTTCCTGCAGCAAACATAGCGAAAGTACTTACAAATGGAATCTTTCCACAAGTAGACATACCAGCTGCCACTGACATCATGTTAGCTTCTGCAATACCCATGTTGAAAAATCTTTCTGGATATTCTCCTTTGAAATCTGCTGTCTTTGTTGACTTTGATAGGTCAGCGTCCATTACAACTACGTTTTTATTTTCTCCACCTAGTGCTTTTAATGCTTTTCCATAAGCCTCTCTAGTAGCCATCTTTGCCATTAGTTTTCACCTCCGATTTCTTTTATAGCAATTTCACATTGCTCCTTGCTTGGAGCAGTTCCATGCCATCCAGCTTGATTCTCCATGAATGATACACCCTTACCTTTTACAGTGTGGCATACTACTGCAGTTGGCTGTCCCTTAGTGTTCTTAGCTTCATCTATAGCCTTTTGTACAGCTTCTAAATCATGTCCGTCTATTTCTATAACGTGCCATCCGAAAGCTTTAAACTTTTGGTCTATTGGACCTGGATTCATTACGTCTTCGCACTTTCCATCTATTTGTAATCCGTTTGAATCAATAAATGCTGTTAAATTATCTAGTTTGTAATGAGCTGCACACATTGCTGCCTCCCAAACTTGACCTTCTTCAAGCTCTCCATCTCCTAATAGAGAATATACTCTGTATGATTTATTATCACATTTTCCAGCTAAGGCCATTCCTACCGCTACAGAAATTCCCTGTCCTAATGATCCAGTTGACATATCAACTCCTGGAACATCATTCATGTTTGGATGTCCTTGGAGCATAGATCCAATCTTTCTTAATGTGTGAAGTTCATCAACATTGAAGAAACCTCTTCTTGCTAAAGCACTGTATAGTACTGGAGCTGCGTGGCCTTTAGATAGTACAAATCTATCTCTCTCTGGGTCTCTTGGTTTTTCTGGATTGATATTCATCTCATTAAAATATAGTGTTGTTAAAATTTCTACTGCTGAAAGAGATCCACCTGGGTGACCAGATGCTGATTCAGTTAGCATTGTAACTATATCTTTTCTTATTACCTTTGCTATTTCTTGTAATTCGTTAATATTCTTTTTCACAGCAAACACCTCCTAAGTTTTTTGATAATCCATTGTTATCATATTTCAAAATAATTTACTATTTTTTTAGTACGTAGTAAAGTTATTTTTTATCCATCTAATATTCTACCATAAAATTATAACTTAAATACAAAAAAAGTGCCAAGAAATATTTCTTGACACTTTGTTACGGTATTTTTATTTTCACAGACCTACGCTTATCAAAAGAGCCTTATCTACTTTTTCCATATCACTATCAGTCATATGACCTATCTTCTCTTTTAATCTTCGCTTATCTAGGGTACGTATTTGTTCTAGTAAAACTACTGAATCCTTGTTTAATCCATATTCTTCAGAGGATATCTCCACATGGGTTGGTAACTTTGCTTTATTGATTTGAGATGTTATAGCCCCAACGATAACTGTTGGACTGTATTTGTTTCCCACATCATTCTGCAATATGATAACTGGCCTTATGCCTCCTTGTTCAGAGCCGACAACTGGGCTAAGGTCTGCATAAAAGATATCTCCCCTTTTCACCACCATCATTGCCATTAAATATATCACTCTCCGAAAGCCATGACTCATATTTTATACATTCTTCTAATTCATAAGTACAGCTTATTTCTGAAAACTCTAAATTTATAGAAGCCATCTCTGCGTATCCTCGTTTTAAGTCTTCCGCTTCATATTTTTTATCGTCCATATATACTATTAATCTATCATTTAAAAATTGATTGTTTTTTTGATTATTGTCTTTGTTTTTTTGTTTATCAGAGAGGTTTTTAATTCCTAACTTTGAATACGACATTTTAATACATTACCCCCTATATTCCTTAGCGAAAATATGTATATTACAATTATATTGCTTTTTTTGTCAGTATGTCAAAGACTTTAGGAAAATTCCCACAAATATTAATTTATTTTTTGCATTTTATACATAAGATTGACTATACATTGTCTTATTTAAAGAGATTCTTGTAGAATTACACTGCCAATAAATCCACATACGTCTACCTATACATAATTCCTAATCTTCACTATCTCTCCATCCCTTATGTATACTCTCGGAACTCTCTTGCTTATCATGCATATCACTTCATAACTTATTGTCCCTATTATTTCTGCCATGTCCTCAGCATCAAACTTTACTCCATTTTCTTCTCCAAGCAGTATTACTTCATCTCCTTCTTTAACTTGTCCAATGTCTGTTACATCAATCATACATTGATCCATGCATATAGCTCCTACTACTGGTGCCAATTCCCCATTGATTATTACCTTGGCCTTATTTAGCATCTGTCTTGAGTATCCATCAGCATAACCTATGGGAATTGTTGCGATTATACTCTCTCGTTCCGTATGAAATCTTCTTCCGTAACTTATGTATTCTCCTTTAGGTACAGTCTTCACGTATGAAATATTTGCTTTTAATGTAAGGACTCTTTTCAAATCCAGCTTATCTCTGTTTACCTCATAAGATGGGTAATATCCGTATAATAAAATTCCTGGTCTCACTCCATCAAAATAGGCATCTGGCATATCTATTATAGCAGCACTATTAGCTATATGTTTTTTCCCTACATTGACCCCTCTTTTTTCTAAAGTATCACAAAACCAATTGAATTTCTCTATCTGCTCTAAAGTATAACTCTTATCAGCTTCATCAGCTGTCGCAAAGTGGGTGAATATAGCTTCTATATCTACATTTGGAAGTTTGCTTAAAGCTTCTATTTCATCTAATCCTTGCTCTGTAGGTAAAAATCCTATTCTCCCCATTCCTGTATCTACTGCAACATGTATTTTTACTCTCTTATTTAGAGATTGTGCTTCTTTTGATAGTTCAGCAGCGCACTCATAGGTGTACACCGTTTGTTCTATATCGTTTATTATAAGTTTTTTGGCAAAGCTTAAAGGAGTGTATCCTAATATTACTATAGGCGTATCTATACCGCTATCTCTAAGTTCTAGTGCTTCTGTTATTACTGCAACTCCAAGCTTCGTTGCGCCTCCCTTTATTAAAGTTGTGGCTACATCTAAAGCTCCATGACCATAGGCATCAGCCTTAAGGACTGCTATTATTTCTTTTCCCTTACATAGTTTAGCGATTTCTTTCATATTATGCTCTAAATTATTTAAATCTATTTCTGCCCAAGTAGGCCTTATGTTCTCAATCACTTATAGTTCCTCCTCATTACCTACGCCGTCAAACCTTTATTCCTACGTTATTCCTGGAACAATTCCTCTTCCATAGTTTCATTTGCTACGAAATCGTTAAATCTTATCTCTACCCTCTCTTCCCCCTTTAAATCATAAATTTTCTCTACCTCCGGTTTCAAAGTTAGAGAATTCATATATAATACACCTTTTGCAATATTTCTATTGGTACTTGGGATTATAAACTCAATAACTACGTAATGCTTATCACTTTCTTCATCATGTTCAGCATAAACTTTACTTTCAGGGTGACTTGTCAAATCTACTATTTCATTTAAAAAAGTATATTTATAAATTTCATCAAACTCTTTTATTACATCATACTTCTTTCCAGCCTTTTTATCCTCTACATGTATATAGTCACCTTTGTATATATTGACTCTATCTTCGCCTAAATCAAGTCTATACCCTTTATTTTTCATATAATAATGTTTTGCTGGGTACTTATCCTGATCCTTTTCATTTTTGAATGTGTATTCCACATCACAGCTATAGGTGTTTAGTTTTTCTATATACTTTACTACTTTCTTTTCTGACTGAACTCTTTCTTTACATCCCCCAAAGCATAGGATGATGCAAAGAATTGATATAAGCCATATTGTTTTTTTCATAGCAGCTCCTTAAATCAATATTAATTACATTATTACTAATATTCATATTAATTTAATTTTATTCGCATTTTTAATTTCGCCGCTACTTTAAATATTTTAGAGGTTTTATTAAAGCTCAAATATTTATGTTTGATGATTTTTGAGGGTTAAGTCTTTCATAACGCCTGGTATCATCTCTATGACATCTCTAGCTAGCATAGAGTACATATCTTCTCTCAAGATGTCTCCTGCTTTTCCGTGGACATAAGCTCCACACACTGTACCATTCAAGGTACTTAGCCCCTGTCCTATGAGAGCACTTATAATTCCTGTAAGAGTGTCTCCCATTCCACCTGATGCCATAGCACTATTTCCCGTAGGATTTGTGAAGGTTTTACAGCCATCAGTTATAATTGTATTTTTACCTTTCAACAGCACTACTATGCCGTATTTCTTAGCAAACTCCTCTGCCACTTCTCTTCTATGTTCTTCTATATATTTTATTGAAAGCTTTGTGATTCTAGCCATTTCTCCTAAGTGCGGCGTAATCACTATATCACAATTGCTGCTTTTTAAAATATCCAAATCATTTTGAAGGCAATTGATACCATCTGCATCGATAATCACTGGGCCTTTGGCCTTATTCAAAACTGTATTTACTGTTTTAAATGTGAATTCATCATTTCTCATCCCAGGTCCTATAGCTATTACATCAGATTTCTCTACGGCATCTATGAATCTTTCTTCATCCTCAATTGCTAAGGTCATAGCCTCGTAAAGTTTTATTGACATAATATCTATAACTTCTTCTCGTGTTGCCAGAGTAACTAGACCACCTCCACTTCTAAGAGCTGCTTCAGCGCTAAGATAAGCTGCTCCTGTGTAGCCTTTAGCTCCAGCTATTATGAGTATTTTACCATAATCACCTTTGTGACCTTCCTGTTTTCTTATAGGAATCATTGATGATATAAAGCTTTCGTAACTATCCTTGTCTTCAAAACAATTTTCATTTAAACTTTTATTCTCTATAATAAGTGTATCTTTATTACTATAATATTTTCCCACTGTACTCATATTTTTTATAGAGCCACCTCCTTCTAGGATTGCAAAAGCTGTGGCTCTCTCTCTATCGTGGGACAAGGATAAACTTATAGATTCATATCCAAGCTCCTCAGCTCTTTTAAGCGCCCCTTCATAAAGCACTACATATGGCTTTCCTAAGTCATCTCTTAAAATTTCAATATCTCTAAACCCAAAACCTCTGAATCCCGTACCTAATGCTTTACTCACTGCTTCTTTACCACTAAAAGAGGCTGCTACAGTTTCCGTTTTAAAATCTCTTTCTTTTATGTATTCCAGTTCTTTATATGTAAATATCCTCTCCATAAATCCTTTTTGACCCATGGCCTTTTTTATTCTTTCTATTTCTATTATGTCTACTCCATTACCAACTATCATAATTCTACTCTCCCTCACTCCTAACTCTTTACTCTTCACTAGAATTCTATCATACTTATAAAGGGCATAGCTAAAGCTACACCCTTTTTTATCAAATATTAATTTATAGCCAGTTCTAATTCACATCTGTCAAAATCTGAAACGTATTCATCTATATATTCTCCTAATACTTCAACTAAGTGAATAGGAGATACTATATTATCATATAATAAGTTCATTAAATTTTTAACTTTATATCTTTGGGGACTTATAAATTTTATAAATTCTCTTTCCACATTAATAAGTGTATCATTACAAAAGTCTTGTCTCTCTGCTTCAATTCCATAAGCCTGAATCTCTATAGATTCTCCTTCAGAAGATAAAACCTTTAGATCCTTTGTTAATCTATAAGTATAGACTAAATCCTTTCCATCTAAAGTTTCCGTACGATTCATTTGTTCTACCACCAACATAACAAAACTCCCCCTCGTTTCTACTTCATGAAAACTTTATAAAACTTTAAGATTATAATAACATTATCATAAAAAAAAATATGTCATTATATGAACTACTAAATATTTTTTTTATCTATTTTAAGCGACATTAAAATGTTTTTTATTTTATTTATAACTATGTTTTCTAAAGTCATTTTCCTATTTATTCCAATTCAAAGGGTGAAGTTTGTCGTTTTTGTCATGTTATTATCACTTTATAAATATATATTTTTTGAACTCTACACATATTTTTAACATTCTCTCAACAGTTTTAAGGCAAATATCAACACATTAATAACACCTTATCAACACTAGGCATCAAATCAATGTTGATAACTCCGTCGACACTTTTACACTTTCACATATTATCAACACAAACTCCACAGAAAAGCACACATAATCAACAGGTTATCCACATTAAATTTTCTCTTTAATCTTTAAATAGTCGTTTTTTGCAATATTATCCACATCCTTTTTTGTTTTATGATTAGAAAATTTAATTTCTGTGTATAACTTTTTTATGTCTCCTAAAGCTTCTTTATCTACTTCCGTAGTTGATGTAGCTTTAACATATACTTCCTTTGACGTCATAGAAGAATTAAAGATTTCTTTGTTCCTATAGAAAATACCCCTCTTTTCTTTGCCTTAACTTTTTATTTTCCAGCTCCGTTATAATCTCAAACTCTTTCTGTGGAAATATCATTTTTGGTGCATTTAATATACGTTTTATTCTTAGCTGAACAAAGCCTCTTCTTCTTACGCTTTCAGCTACCATAATTTGATTGAGCATACTTTATATCTTCCTTTGTTATTACAGTTTCAATATCTCCTAGAGGGTCTTTTTCAATAAACCTATCTATTATGGTCTTTTCCTCATCATAGCTTGGATATCCCATTGTAAGCTTCATAAAAAATCTATCAAGCTGTGCTTCTGGTAGTGGAAACGTATCATATTGCTCTATAGGATTTTCCGTAGCCATTACAAAGAAGGGCTTACTTAGTTTTACGGTATCCCCCTCCACAGTAACCTGACGCTCTTCCATGGCCTCCAATAAAGCAGACTGCGTCCTTGGAGTAGCTCTATTTATTTCATCTGCTAATAAAAATTCCGTAATCATGGGTCCTTTTCTAAATAGGAATTCTTGATTCTTTTGGTTATAATAATAAATCCCTGTAAGGTCTGATGGCATTAGGTCGGAGTGAATTGTATTCTCTTAAATTCACAATTTATAGACTTTGCAAATGCCTAGCCATTTTAGTTTTACCCAATCCAGGTACATCTTCTAAAAGCACGTGACCTCCACATATGAAAGATACAATAACCTTATCTAATACATTGCCCTTTCCAACTACGACTTGTCCCACATTAGTTTTGATATTGTTTCTAAAATCTTCAAACTTCTTTATATCCATAATTATTTTCGTCTAGCCCTTCCAGCCAAACTTTTCCCCCATTAATATTATTTTTTAGCATATTTTGTCTAAATATATCCTTAGAAACATTATATCATAGCCATATCTATAATCTATACGAATTTTTTTCATAAAAGTCACGACAAATATTGAAATAAACTTTATTAATTGATACTATATATTAGTAAGTTTGTTTTAAAAATTATCAATTCTTCCGTAGGTATTCAATACATATTGTTTAAAATATATTGATATACATAAACTATATTTAACTGACTTTGGAAAAATATTTTTGTAGAAGGGATATGAAAACAATGAAATCTGTTGAAATAAAGAAAGATATTTTCTGGGTAGGAGCATTGGATCCTGGTTTAAGAGTATTTGACATAATAATGTATACTCCTTATGGAACTTCTTATAATTCATATATTGTAAAAGGAAGCGAAAAAATCGCAGTTTTCGAAACTGTAAAAGAGGAATTTTTTGACCAATACATTGAAAGATTGAATTCCTTAGATATTAATGTATCTGATATAGACTATATAATAGTAGATCATACTGAACCAGACCACGCTGGCAGTGTTAGTAAAATTTTAGATTTAGCTCCTAAAGCAAAGGTTATCGGCTCAAACTGCGCTATTCAATATTTAACGCAAATAGTCAACAAGCCTTTTGAATCTATAGTTGCAAAGGATGGTACCAGCATAAGTCTTGGAAATAAAACATTAAATTTCATATCAGCACCATTTTTACATTGGCCAGACTCAATGTACACCTATATACCTGAAGATTCACTTCTAATAACATGTGATTCTTTCGGAAGTCATTATAGCGAAGAAAATGTTTTTAATGACTTTGTGAAAAGCGAAGAAGATTATATGACAGCTCTTAAGTACTATTACGACTGTATATTCGGGCCATTTAAACCTTATGTATTGAAGGCTATAGATAAAATCAAAGATCTTTCTATAGACACAATATGCCCAGGACACGGTCCTATATTAAGGGAAAATCCTTGGAAAATAGTGAATATTTATAAAGAATGGAGTACACCAGCTCCATCTCCAAAAACTCCTAACATAACTATTTCTTATGTTTCAGCTTATGGCTATACAAAGCAACTTGCTGAAGAAATAGCTAAGGGTATAGCCTCTAAAGGCGACTTTGAAATCAAATTATTTGATTTAGTTTCTTCATCTCAAGAAGAGATTTTAAAAAGTATAAATAAATCCGATGGAATACTATTTGGTTCTCCAACTATCAATTGTGATTTATTAGAGCCAATTAGAGACCTAATGACAAAGCTTAACCCTATAGTTCACGGCAAGAAAGTCGCTGGTGCTTTTGGTTCTTACGGATGGAGTGGTGAAGCAGTTCCTAACATGGAAACTAGACTTAAGGAACTCAGAATGGATTTACTTCTTCCAAGTTTAAAAATAAAGTTCAAACCATCTTCAGAAGAATTAGATTCTGCATTTAATTTTGGTGAACTTTTCGCAGATAAAGTCCTTACAAAACGAAATAAATAATATTTTATAAAAGTAAAAACCGACTAGGTAACTACCTAATCGGTTTTTATTTCATTTTTGAATGAGTTGAATAAACTTGCATATTCTTTAAGCTTCTTTTTTCTCTGAAATTTTCTTAGGAGCTTCTGAAAACTTGAAGTCTTCAGCTACTACTTCATATACATATTTTCTATTTCCATCTTTATCCTCATAACTGTCTGTTCTAAGTCTTCCACTTATAGTTACAAGGCTTCCTTTTTTTAGGTTAGAACAAATAAGTTCAGCTCTTTTACCCCAAACTGTAACAGGAATAAAATCTGCCTTCCTATCTCCATTGGTCTCTCTATAATTTCTCTCTACAGCAACAATAAATCTTGTTGATACCTTTTCTCCTTCATTAAAAATTCTTAATTCAGGATCTTTAATCAACCTTCCAACTAACAATATCTTGTTCATCCTAATTCCTCCACAAATAAATATATACTATGGTTTCATCAACTCTTCTTGGATTCTACCCACTTCTAATTCAATTATTCACTTAAATAAAAAATATTTATTCCAAAACACATCAATGAACTCTTATATTTGGGAAAGAAGGAGATACAGTTTATTTATTTTGCAATTGCCACAAGTTCTTCTACAGAAGCTAGATCTTCAAGAGAGTCTATTTCATAGCAAGAATCACTAGATATTTTTTTAATATAAACATCTAAAATATCTAAATTTTCTTTTACTATATCATCCCAATAAAGTTTTTTAAAATCCCTGTTTTCAATTGCTTCTTCTAGCTTTTTTACAATCTTACAAGCATCTTCTTGATTCCAATAAGAAACCCCTGAAAGTATATATCCATCTCCATCTCTTACTTCGATATCATATACTCTTTGTAATTCATCATAGTGTATAACCCATTCTCCCTTAACATCTGTCTTATATGCTGAGAAATATGTTGACCTATCTATAGACTTCTCTAAAAAGTTCTCATTCAAGTATATATCCGCATCTATAACATAAGAATTACCTAAATACTCTCTTACCAAATACATTGTATATATGTTGTTGTATTTATCATAATAAGGATTGTGAACAAGCTTTACACCATATTTCTCTTGTAAATATGAAAACTTCTCATTCATATATCCTGTAAGTACTATAATTTCATCTATTCCTATTTCTTTAAGATATTCAACTTGTCTTTCAAGAAGGGGTTTACCATTAACAACTACTAAGGATTTAGGCGTTTCTAACGTAAGAGGTCTTAATCTGGTTCCCATTCCTGCTGCCAATAAAATAGCTTTCATTTGTACATCTCCTTATTATTTAATATTAAACTTTATATCACTTTAAATTATATAACTTTCTTATCAAACCCTAAAAGTTCTTTAGGATTAACTGCCACTAATATAGAACCTGTGATTACAACTACACTGCCTAATAATAACTGCCCATTAAGCTTCATACCCATAAATAAAACTTGTATAACTATAGCCCACATGGAATAGGTTATATTTAAGGCTGTACTTCTAGCCGCTCCTATGAGATTTATGGCATTGTAATAAAACAAATATGACATAGTTCCAACTAAAGCTGTAATTCCTATTGTAACTATATTAAAACTCTTTACAGTTTCAATCACTATAGGATATCCCTTCAAAATTGGCATAAGGATTATTGCATAAAATATTCCTGAAGTAAGCTGTCTTATGTTTAATGCCTGTTCTGGTGTAACATCATCCTTCATTCCATAAGCACATATGACACTCTCTAAAGCCCACCCCACCACTGTAAGCAATGCAAAACCTATCCCCAACAAAAATGTTGTTCCAGTGGCTGAAATCTCACTTGGTGAATATCCAAGTATTATTACTCCTATTATGCTGAGTATAATACCACTCCATATTCTGCCGTTCATAGGCTCCTTTAAAAATATAAAAGCTAAAAGTGCCCCAAGAGCGGGATAGAAAGCTGTTATACTTGCCGCATAAGCTGATCCAATATATTTTATACTAAGCATATATGCTGTCATTCCTAAAGGTCCTGCCATAAGTGCTGCCAGCATTATATATCGTCCACTTCTTGATGTCACAGCTTTAAATATGTCCTTAAATTCTCCTCTTATCATATTGTATATAGATACCCATATAGCTGAAATTGCATCATGCAAAAATGTACTTACAAAAGGTGCCAAAACAATAGCCTTTTCGGTATCTATAAATGGTGATTTGGCTAATATTATTCCTATAAGAATTGTATCTATGCTCCATGCAACCCCAGACCCTAGAGCCGATAAAAATCCTAAATTTGTCTTACCCTTCACTTTTATTCCCCCAATTTTTAAGCATATAGTTCTTCAAACTTCTCTATATTTTCTTTTGCCCTGTTATATCTATCTAATCCATAAGTTCCAAAGTCGTCCCCTTTAGCTTCCTTAAGTACAGTCCAAATAGCCCACAAAAAGTCCTGCATGATCTTATGAATTAAAATTCTCTTTTTTATATCCTCATCTGGATTTTTACCCAAATATAATTTTAATAAAAGCTCCTCATCATCCTCGGAAAATTTACATTCTATAGAATGTGCTGCTAAATCCCACATAGGGTCATTCATACCGCTGTATTCCCAATCAATTAAATACAATTTATCTTCACTGCTCTTAACAAAATTCTCTGGAACAGTATCATTGTGACAAGGCCTATCCTCCAATTTCATATCTTCAAGCGCTTTGTAAATCTTCATGACCTTTTCCCTTACTGTTTCATAGTCCGCAAAATTTTCTCCCCCGTATTTTTCAATAAGTCTTTCGTAAGATTGTATCTTTCCTAAAATATCAAATCTATTATTAAACTTTATATTAGAATTATGAAGAGTTCTTAGTATGTCAGTTACTGCCTTCATATTGTTTTCCTTCTTTGCAGCCATAGGTGTTAATGTTTCTGCACCCTTTATATATTCTGATATCTTTATTCCTGTTTCAGCATCAAAATAAATAATCTTTGCATCA
The DNA here is from genome assembly GCA_022773025.1 of Clostridium sp. Lineage (GTDB taxonomy): Bacteria > Bacillota > Clostridia > Clostridiales > Clostridiaceae > Clostridium_X. The sequence goes on from JALEZF010000071.1 coordinate 65,958, forward strand.
ACACCAATTTTATATCCAAGTTCCGCATTTTCCTTTTCTATATTTCTATCAATCATCTCTTCTGTTCCAGCTCCTGGTACTCTCAAGATATAAAGTTTTCCATCTATAGTTACCTTGTAATTTTTGTTAGTCATACCTCCACAAGGTACTATCTCGGTGATTGATGATTCATTTATATTTAAGGCATCTATTATGTATTGTCTTAATAAATTTATCTTCATTTCTAATTCTCTCCTTTTTAATGTAGGATATATATAATTTATCACATTTTTATAATGACTAATATTATCAATTTCGAACCATATAAGGTCATCTACCTTCTCATATCCTATTTTATAATATCTAGAAACATCTAAAAGAATATACTCATAATTTATATATGGATTTTTATTATAACTAAATTCTTCTAACATCTTTTGAAATACTTCATAAGATATTTTAGAAATCCCAACCATTTCACCATGAATTTGATTTAAAGCATGCATATCTTTTGAAATTTTATATAAAAACCCATTTCTGATCTCTACAAAAGCTTCATCATAAGAACCACTTTCTGTAGTTATAAGAAGACAACTGCTATTTTCATTCTTTAGTATGGTGGATACTGCTCTCTCTTCAAATATCACATCATTTTCTAATAACAAAAAATCACCTTTTATGAAATCCTTGGCTAATTCTAGAGATGCCATAGTTCCAGTCCATTTATATTTATCACTATTTATTAAAGTTATGTTATGTTTATTTTTTATCTGTTCATAATACTCCTTTTTATAACCAACAACAACTAATATATCTTGAATTCCATTTTCCTTAAGTATTTCTATATTTCTATCTATAAGTGTTATATCCTCTTCTAAATTTAAAAGACCTACAGGCTTATCGAAGTCTCTACAGACTCCTGCTCCCAATATTACTGCTTGTGTTACCTCCCTATATTCACTAGTATTAGAAAACTTAATTTTTATATCTCTAGAATCTCTTATTACGCTCTCAAAATATTCGATACCTTTTTCAGTAAATTTGTATCTAAATTTATTATTATTTTTTTCATATACCAGAATCCCCTCTTCTATAAGTTCTTTTAGTATAGAATTAACTTTTCCTAGAGATATATGTAAGTTTTTTGCTAAATTTCTTTGACTTAGATAGTTGTTTTCATTTATACTTTTTAAAATATCTATCCTCTTACTCATATTAGCACCTTTTTTCTCCCCCATCATAACGTTCTATTTTTTGAACACGAGTTTATTATAACTCCTTTTTTTCTTTATGTCAATTTTTTACTTAAATTTTGTTCTTAATAATGAACATAAAAATAAGCTCATACAATAAATTATTATATATGAGCTTAAATTACTATAAAAATATATATTTAATTACTTTCTCTTTATTTTTAAATTATTAAATATCATTTTTAATAATCTATTTAGTGATTCATCCTTACATATAAGCAATACAACAATATAAAATATAGAACATGCTACAATTATAGTTGCTATAATTATAATAAACTTTAGATTTAAAATATATTGTAACTTCATCACTTTAGCTATTATGTAGCCAATAGGATAAAATAGAAGTGCAGTTATTAAATATCTTAAAGTATACTTATTTAAAATATGTATTGATGAGTCTATCTTATTTTTTATACATAATGTCATAAGACTGATTAATATAATTTCAGATAACAATGTAGTTATTATAAGCGCTTCTGGTCCCACTATACCAAAAACTGCCAACAAGGCATTTAATACTAAATTTATTCCTCCTCCTATAAAATACAATTTAGTAAGAAGGACTTCTTTTTTATGTATAAATATAACTTGATTTGCTAAAGATAAGTCACACAGTACTAATAAATACCTCAAGGAAAATAATGACATAGTAGTTCCTGCGGCGATATATTTTGTTCCACCATATATAAGCATTATTGGTGTTCCTAAAACACTTAATCCAATACACATTGGAATTCCTATCATAAAGAAAATTCTTGAAGATGAATATAAAAGTTCATTATATTCTGAGTATCTTTTTTCTCCCAAATATAGCGATAATCTTGGTATAGTAACTATGATAACTGCATTTATTACATTTCCAACTAGAGAAACAATAGATTGTGAAAATGTATAATATGTTACATATTCCCCTTTTGAAAAAATACTTAAAAATAATTTATCTAAATATGTATAAAACATATTTGCATTTGCTAAAAGTAACATTATAAATAATGGCTTAACCAAAGCTTTTAATTGCTTTTTCTCTACTTTTATAAATGATATACGTTTTCTTATATGAATGTAACTCAATAAATTATTACCTAGCATTACTAAGGAAGTTATTAAAGCATATTTTAAAATATCATCTGGATTCTTTATAAATATTAATATACTAATAACATTAATTACTCTAACGATCAATGTTTTGAATAAAATAAACCCATAACTTTCAAAAGCTTCGTTCATCCATTCAACCATAAAAATATTGGATATTATTTGAATAGATAGTATTAAATATAGCATTCTATTACTTTTGTCTGGTATTACAAATACATATAAAAAATATACTATTAATACAACGGTAGTACTAATTAGTCCCATTACAAAAAGACTTGTGAACATAACTTGAGTCTTTTTCTTATCATTCTTTATCTGACTTATGATTCTTATACCATAATTATATATTCCAAATGCTGCAAATGGCAAAAACCATGAAACAATTGCATATATTGTATTAAATTCTCCATATAAATACTTATCTAAAGTTCTAGCTAAATATGGTCCTGTAATTAAAGGTAAAACAACATTTAATATATTTAATAGTAGTTTTGCCATCGCATTTTTTTTGATAGATTTTGACAATGGTAATCACCTCTTACTTCTTCTAAATAGCATTTTATTTTTTATCATACTATTTAGAAATTTAATTTCATATCATTTATTATTCTTTTTCCATAACTCATATAAACCCAAAACATTATACCTGCTAAGTTAACAGTATATATAAGTAATGATTCTACAAAATTCAAAATTAGTATTGAACACAAAAATGAAAAAATTAGTTTAATCCACTTTAAAGTATCCACATCTAATTCATAATTAAATGCTCCTTTATAAAATTTAATTATAGATATAATGATAAATAAAAATAAACTAAAGCTACCTATAATACCCGCTGAATATAAAACATCCAAATATATATTATGAATTCTTCCTCCATCTATTCCTATAAGCTCTTTCGATGATGATTCTTTAAGTTCTAAAATCATATTATTAGGTGCTCCCCCTGACATAGGATACTTCTTAAATATATTCTCATAACCTTCTTCCCACAATGTAACTCTTCCACTTAAAAAACTTGTACCTGGATTTTTATTTAGAAATTCGTTATTTTCAATTAAAGGTTTATAGATTGGAAAGGAAAATACAATTAATATAATTATTCCCAATATAGCATTTCTAATCTTTTTGCTTTTAATAAACATATAAATACTAATAAAACAAAATACCACTATTGAAATTACAGCACCTCTTACCCCACTCTTAAATGCTGCATAAGTTTGAACTATTATATTTAAAGCGTACATTACTCTAATAATATTTTTATATTTTTTATTTTTCTTTATTGTGAATAAAGATATGATTGTGATTGCTATAGATAAATAACTTATCATTCCTGATGTGGTGCTTATTATATAGAATCCTTTAAATAAACTATTCCCAAAGGTGTCAACTAAATATATATTACCTATTAAAAAACCTTTTTTTTCTAATATTAAAGCACTTGATGTTAATACCAATGTTAAGAGGATTAGTATAAAATTGATTATTTTTATTTCATTTCGAGAGAATTTTTCAGAGTCATAATTATTCAAAACAAAAATTTCAATTAATGTTATAAGATAAAGTTTTATATCAGCAAAATTTCCATTATTGATAATTGATATAGCTGATATTATTGTAAATATTGTAAGCAAGATATTCTTATATATAACTTTGCCTTTACTTCTATAGATATCATAACCCAGTAAAGCTATACCCCATATCATTAAAATGATTTTTATAACACCAAAACTTTTGATTTTAACAAAATCTGTAGCTAAAAATAGAGTATAGATTAAAAATGCACATTTATAAACAAAAAAATGTTTTTGAAATTTCCAATTTGTTTCATATAACATTTAGTTTTCTCCCCTATATTAATTTTTATTAAAACAATTATACTTTATTATATTTGTTTTATCATGTCAACTTTTATATAATTCCTTTAAATATAAAGGGTACAAATTAATTTAAAGTTCATTTGTACCCTTTATATTTAATTTGTATTAAATTTTATTCCTTATCTTCTGTCACTACTACTTCCTGGGGTAATATTGTTCCATCATCAACACCTTCAGTGCTTTCTGACATGAACAATATCTTTATAGTCATTAATATAAGCTTCAAATCTAGGAATAAAGAATACTTTTCTATATACATCAAGTCTAATAATAATTTATCCTTTGGAGTTGTATTATATTTTCCTAATACTTGAGCATACCCAGTAAGACCTGCCTTTACCTTTAGACGATATTCAAATTCCGGCATTGTCTTCATATACTCTTCTGCAATTTCAGGTCTCTCTGGTCTTGGACCTACTACAGACATATCTCCTAGCAATATATTGAACAATTGTGGTAGTTCGTCCAATCTTACCTTTCTAATGAATTTTCCAATTGGAGTTATACGGTCATCATTCTTGCTAGCAAGACGGGCAACTCCATCTTTCTCTGCATCAACAATCATACTTCTGAATTTATAAACCTCAAATACCTTGCCATCAATAGTTAAACGCTTTTGTTTAAATAAGAATGGACCTCCATCATATGCTTTTATCAAAATAGCTACAACTATCATAAATGGTGATGTTAATATTATAGCTATGGATGACAATAGTATATCTAGTGCTCTTTTAGCGAACCTATTTTCTACTGATAAACCTCTATTTCTAAGTAATAGCATTGGTGTGTCAAATAAATGAATATTGTCACTATTGCTGATAAGTATATCTTCTATATTTGGAACTACGTATACTCTTATGCTCTTCGAATAACAATAACTTACAATTTTTTGTCTATCATCAGGGTCAATTCCACTTAAAACAACTGCTTCAAACTCGTCAAGCATACTACATATACTACTGACACCCTTTCTTGCCGAAACCATGGAAGTTATGTTGAACTTCTCCTTACGAGAATTCATCTTTCTTACGATAGATGCCGCTTCACCACTTCCATATACAAGCATAGTATTTCTAGGTGGATAAACTATATAATATACTTTGTGAGTAATTAATGCCCATACGGTTATAATTATGATTTGAACCACAGTCATTCCAACTATTGGGATTACATTTAAAAACTGTCTTCCTATAAGACTTATTTGTAAATATGTAATTGCATTTACAAATAGGAGAGATAGAACTTGTGAGTAGATAACTTCAGATAATCTGAGAAACCCAACTTTATATCCGCTATATATCTTTGTAAATGCATATAAGAGCACCGCATAAATAGCTCCTATAAGCCAATTACCTTTCCTATAAAAAGGTAAAACGATTGTATTGCTATAATAAACATCCCATACATAAAAGAAAATTAACGTAGTTGTCAATAATATGATGAATGTTGTAAGGAACATTATAGTTCTTTTTAATCCCATTATCTTTTCTTTCATAATATCCTCCAATTAACCTAGTAATTATTTTGCACAACTAAACTGCAATAAGCACAATAAATTTCATCTATTTTCCCTTTTTCCCTATAGTATATATAGGAAATCTTCTAACTAGGTTACTAACATAAAATTTTTCATATTTCTCCAATAAAAATGTATACTACTTAACGTTATCATGTTACCATAGATTACCCTAAAACTCAATAATTGTGCCATTTTCTTAATATTCTTTATAATTTTTTAATTCTTTTATATGAGATACATACTCTCTATTAAGTATCATTATCTCATTATCTGTTTCTATAATTATAAGATTTTCTGCTCCCATGACATAGGTCTTTTTTTGAGTTTTTATGATATCATTCTTACATTTTAGCACAACAACACTGCCATCAATTATATTATCATCCTTGTCACTTTTTTTATATCTAGATAGACTGTTCCAACTTCCTAGATCATCCCATCCAAACTCACCTAATACGACATAAATGTCCTCAGCTTTCTCCATTATAGCGTAGTCTACGGAAATATTGTCGACATTTTTGTAATTATCCTTAAGTCTTTCTTCAAATCCATCTAAAGATACTGCAACTTCACTTAAAATATCATAAGTGTTTTTTAGATGGCACTTGGTAAGTTCCAGAATTCTATCTGCTTTCCATACAAACATACCAGAATTCCATAGGTAGTTTCCATCCTCTAAATATTCTCTTGCCTTTTCTATAGATGGTTTCTCTTTAAAACTTTCTACCTTTTTTATATAGTTTTGACCTTCCTCATATTTTATATACCCATATCCAATCTCAGGTCGTGTTGGTTTTATTCCAATAGTTACAGCTGCATCTTTATTACTCTCTACATATTCATTTGCTCCTCTAACCGTGTCCAAAAACTTATCTTCATCTAATATTATGTGGTCAGAAGGCACAACTAAAAGTGTAGCATCTTCATAAAACTTCCTTATATAAAATGCTGAAAGGGCTATACATGGAGCTGTATTTCTACCTTCTGGCTCAAAAATTATATTTCTACTAGGTATGTTTGGAAGATTTTCTTTTATAAGCTCTTCATATCTCTCTGCAGTTACTATAAATATCCTCTCTAGTGGGATAATCTTTTCAAGCCTGCTTACTGTAAGCTGCAGCATCGATTCCTCACCTAAAAGATTTAAAAACTGTTTTGGCTTATCCTCCGTGGATAAAGGCCAAAATCTCTCACCTTTTCCTCCGGCCATTATTACAGCACATAACATATAATTTACCTTCCTTCCATAACTCTCTTTCTAAAATTAAACATAAATATATTATATAATATAGCATAAAAAATTAAAAATCAAAATTTCCCTAATTAATCTTAAGAAATTTTTACCTTGAAAAATTTTTCAACAATCAATATAATGAAATTTGTAATATTGTTACAGAAATGAGGTAATTTTATGTCAAAAAATCATCAAGACCCTCCTAAAGCCAAGTCTCGTTCAGTATCAGCTAAGAAAAAACGTAGAAGACGAAAAAAGAGACAGAGAAGGATATTGATGTCTATAACATTGATACTTTTATTTGTAATAGGATTCGGTTCCTTTTATGCTTATACCATGCTTAGTGGAATAAATCATGATAAAATTTCTAAAAACAAAACCGAACTTGGTATATCTAAAGAGAATATAAATGCTCTAAAAAAATATAATACTTATAATAAGGTAATAAACATAGCCTTGTTCGGATTGGATCAAAGAAGTGAAAATGAGCCTTCTCGTTCTGACGCAGTCATGATAGTTTCTATAGACAAAGCCAATAAAAAAATTAAACTTACATCTGTTATGAGAGATTCTTACGTGGCCATAGACGGTCATGGTAATGATAAGTTAACTCATGCTTACGCTTATGGCGGTCCCGAATTATCTATCAAAACTTTAAATGAAAACTTCAATCTAAATATAACCGACTATGCAGCAGTAAACTTTTTTGATATGGAGAAGATAATAGACTCTTTGGGTGGAGTTACATTAGATATTAAGCAATACGAAGTTAAAGAAATCAACAAATATATAAAAGAAATTGCAGATATAACGAAAACCCCCTATACGCCTTTAGCTGGAGCTGGTTCACAAACCTTAACAGGAAGACAAGCTCTTTCATATACTAGAATAAGATCCGTAGGTAATGGCGATTTTGAAAGAACTTCTAGACAGAGAATAGTTCTTGAGGCTTTATTAGGCAAAATAAAAGAAGGGGGAATTTTAAGTCTTCCTAAAAATATATCAAAACTAGCACCTATGGTTAGAACTAGCCTCGGCACAGGAGAAATGATCAAAATGGGACTATCTCTATTCCTCAGCGGTACTACTGAAATAGAAACAGCTCGTATCCCTGTAGACGGCACCTTCCCAGACGGAGGAAAGATGATAAAAGGAACTTGGTACCTTCCTTTCGATAAGGAGAAGAATATTGAATATCTTCATAAATATATATATGAGGATGTTCATCCAAATAAATAATATTCATGATTTTCTCATATATAATATATGCAAAGGACAGATCCATTTATGAATCTGTCCTTTTTTCACTTGCATTAAAATATTTTTATATGTTTTTTCATATTACTTTCTATAAAGCTTGTTTATATTTGTTGCTAATTCTCCTGCCATCTTTAATTGATGAAGTGGATCTGCTAATTTTTTAGCTTCATTTGGATTAGAAATAAATCCACATTCTATAAGCATAGAAGGCATTGTAGTATTTCTAGTTACATAGAAATTTCTATATCTAGCACCTCTATTATATAAACCTAAACTTGAAGGTAAGTTTTTTGCTAAATCTGATGTAAAATTCTTCGAAACGATAGCTGCTCTGCTTGGAGTTGTGTCATAGCTATTTCCATCAGAGTCCTCTAGTACCCCATTAGTCTCAATGTTTGGTCTATACGTATCATAAAATATAGTCATTCCATTAGCTGTGTCATTAAACGAGTCATGATGTATACTTATAAACAAGTCTGCTTTAGCATTATTTGCAAGAACTACTCTGTTTAAAAGACTTTGACTTACATTGCTGCTTGTCTGATATTCATCTGGTTGTCTTGTCATTATAACCTCATATCCAGCTGCTACTAAGGCATCTCTAAGTTTAACTGATACATCCATATTCATTTTAGTCTCATCATAGAGTACTCCATCATGAGTGTAACTTGCGCCAGTATCTCCTCTTTGATTATGGCCTGGATCTATTACAATAGTTATCTTATTTTTAACATAACCTTCATGACCTATATATTTTCCATCTACAAATTCAAATTGAGCTGCATGACAATCATCATAGAAATAGTATTCTTTTCCATCTACATTCTTCCATCCTGTTTGAGCTTTTCCTTCTTCATCAAGATAATATCTTAATCCTTCAATTTCAATAAAACCATATGATTGTCTTCCATCCTTATCAAAATAATACCAACTTCCTTTTTCTTGTAGCCATCCTGTTACCATAATTCCATTTTCGTTCATATAATACTTCCCATCTGGTAAATTAAGCCATCCTATATGTGCTAATCCATTATCATCATAGTAATACCAGTTATGTTGGTTATCTTGATGCCATCCTGCTCTCGCTTTACTTACTCCTTCTGAATTAAACTCATACTCTACTCCATCTATTACTTCTTTCCTATTTACTATTGCTCTTCCACTACTTTCAAAATAATACCAGTTCCCTTCTTTTTGTAGCCATCCTGTTACCATAATTCCATTTTCGTTCATATAATACTTTCCATCTGGTAACTTAAGCCATCCTATATGTGCTAATCCATTATCATCATAGTAATGCCAGTTATGTTGGTTATCTTGCTGCCATCCTGCTCTTGCTTTACTTACTCCTTCTGAATTAAACTCATACTCTATTCCATCTATTACTTCATTCCTATTTACTATTGCTCTTCCACTCCTTTCAAAATAATACCAACTTCCTTTTTCTTGTAACCATCCTGTTACCATAATTCCATTTTCGTTCATATAATACTTTCCATCTGGTAACTGTAACCATCCCTTATGGGCTTTTCCATTGGAATCATAATAATACCAATTATATTTAGAGTCTTGATACCATCCTTGCTTTTTTTCATCAGATGGTTTATTATCTGATTCATTATTCTCTACCTCTGATTCTGATAACAAACTATTATATAAATCTATTAATTTATCACCATATCCTTCACCAGCCCAATTATTCGATAATTCCTTTACTGTATGAGCTCTTCCTGCTAAATAACTAAAGTGTCTTGGATCATACGTGCTGTCTTTATCAATTTTATCTCCTAAATAATTTTGCTCTATATTTGTTTTAGGGTATCCTACTGCTCCTGCGTATAATGCTAAATGATCTAAGTGGGCTTGTACACCATGATCCCAATTATCAAATCTCTTATGAGCTTCCTTATCACTATCATCAGTTGATGTTCCTGCATCAGTTCTTTTAAGCCCACATGTATTGTGATATGTTTCATCCAATACATTACCATATCTTCCATATCCAGTTTCTAATGCTGCTTGTACATATGCAACAGCAGGATTAACATCGCCATGTGAAGGTGCATATTTCCAAAATAAATCAGCTAATGACACAAATGTTGGAGTTGCATTCCTTTTAATAGCCCATTTTTTTGCTTCATCTATAGTTATAGTTGAGTGTGAAACTATTTTAACATCATCTACAGATTGCATAACAAGGGATTGATACTCTTTATTCAATGGTCGAGCTAAAACTGATGATGAAGTATTATTGATTACCATCATCAATAATAATGCACACGCTATTTTTTTATTTCTTTTATACATGTAATCACCTCTAGATATTACTTGGTTAACATTATAAAATTACCATATGTTAATTTTATTGTAAATTTTTATCTAATTATATATTTTATATGGGTACTGTCAAGAGTTATGCGCAAATTTGATTTTGATGTCTGGTAGAAATCTATTACTGGGGGTGGGGACCCGCCCCTTGATTACCGATTCAGCGGCCATGGAGCCAGGTGTTCAAGGACGGTGAAGCCGCTTGCTGTGTCCTTGACACCTGACGAAGTGGCTGCTATCAGACTGCAGTCTGCTCCTGCTCCAGCATTTCAAGATGCTTCATGTTCATGTATTTCTTGCAACCCCACTGGGAACTGACCACATGGCGCAGTCTGGCACATACCAGCATGAGAGCGGAATTTCCGTCAGGAAATGTTCCTACAACTCTTGTTCTGCGGCGGATTTCCCTATTCAAACGTCCCATGACATTGTTCGTCCGGATCTTGATCCAGTGTTCAGAGGGGAAGTCAAAGTAAGTCAATATTTCTTCTATACTATCCTCCACTTTTTTTGCCGCTTCCGGTAGTTTCATGGCTTTCATCTCTGCTACAACTGCTTTCGCTTTCTCTCTGGCAGCCTGTTTGTTTTCCTGAGCATGAATCCCCTTGAGCATCTTAGCAACCGTTTTTCCTTTGGATCTGGAAACCACAGAGAACATATTTCTGCAAAAGTGGACAGTGCAGCGCTGATACTTAGCCTCCGGATATACTTCTCCCACCGCTTCCAGCATGCCCAGGCACTTGTCTCCAACGATGAGTTTTACTCCATCCAGTCCACGGCCACGAAGCCATTGGAAGAAATTCACCCAGTTGCCTTATCTTCCTTCATGCCCTCTGCAGCACCCAGAACCTCACGATAACCGTCCTCATTTACGGCAATTGCAACCAGAATAGCTACATTTTCATACTCTCCACCCCAATTACGTTTGAGGTAGATTCCGTCCACATACACATAAGGATATTTGCTTCCTTTGAGAGAGCGGTTCCGCAAGACCTCAATATTGGCATAGGCCTTCTTCTTAAGTTCACTGATGATAGAAGGAGATACCTTACTTCCCCACAGAGCATCGGTAATATCCTCCACACGGCGTACGGAAACGCCTGCAAGATACATCTCTATGAGGGCCTCTTCTACGTTGATTTCATTACGGCGGTAACGCTCAATGATAGCGGTCTCGAAGGAGATACCCTTGAGCCGTGGCATATGCAGGGTAACATCGCCAGAGGTAGTAGTCAGGTTGCGGTCATAGTGACCGCTTCGGTAACCTTAATGGACCTCATTGCGCTCATACCGAGCAGCCTGGGTCAGCTTGTGGGTTTCTGCTTCCAGAAGACTATTCAGTGTCTCCTCTACACTTCCTCGGACTAATTCCTTGATCTGCCCCTTGATAATTTCCTCATTAAATTGTACAATACTGTTGGACATGGTTTGTCGTCTCCTCCCAGAATGTTGTGTAGTAATTTCATTCTACCAGAGACCGGCAAAACCGTGTCTATTTTTTCTTTTTCAATTTTGCGCAACTTATTGTACCTTATCTTTATATGAATTTCAATATTTATATTATAGAGGAATATATAGTTTTAATATTTTATTTATCATATCCATTAGGATTATTCTTTTGCCATCTCCAAGAATCTCTACACATATCTTCAAGATTCTTTTCTGCCTTCCATCCTAATTCATTTAATGCCTTGCTTGCATCAGCATAGCACGTTGCTATATCTCCTGCTCTTCTAGGTACAATCTTGTAAGGAACCTCAACTCCAGATGCCTTTTCAAAATTCTTTACAACATCTAAAACACTGTATCCTATCCCTGTTCCTAAGTTATATGCTTCTACTCCCTTAAAACTCATAACTTTTTCAACTGCCTTAAGATGACCTTTAGCTAAATCAACTACATGTATATAATCTCTAACCCCTGTGCCATCATGTGTATTATAGTCATCACCAAATACACTTAAGAATTCTCTCTTTCCAACTGCAACTTGAGTGATATATGGCATAAGATTATTTGGAATTCCATTTGGATCCTCGCCAATTCTTCCACTTTCATGTGCTCCAATAGGATTAAAGTATCTAAGTAGTGCTATACTCCATTCGTTATCAGAAACATATATATCTTTAAGAATCTGTTCTATAAAAAGCTTAGTACTTCCATATGGATTTGTTGCACTAGCTGTAGGCATGGTTTCTGAAAATGGAACCTTATTCTCCATTCCGTAAACTGTAGCTGATGAACTAAATACTATCTTCTTTATTCCATACTTTCTCATAACATCACATAATACTAGCGTACCGCTGATGTTGTTCTCATAATATTCTATAGGCATAGTAACTGATTCACCAACTGCCTTAAGTCCTGCAAAATGTATTACAGCTTCTATAGTATTTTCTTCAAAAACCTTAGAAAGACCTTCTCTATCTAGTATATCTACTTTATAAAATTTAGGTTTTTTCCCTCCTGAAAGCTCCTCTATACGGTTTAATACTTCTGGTTTGCTGTTACAAAAATTATCTACAATTACAATATCATATCCTGCATTTAAAAGTTCTATTGATGTATGACTTCCTATATATCCTGCTCCACCTGTTACTAATATTGACATATATTTACCTCCTATAATTAAAAAATCGTTCTGTTAAGTTATATGAACATTGCTCTTTTCACCACTTGAGATTACAATGAGTTTACTAAAAAACATTTCCCTCCCAAAGAAAGGAGAAAGGAGAAAAGAACAATGAACAAAGCTAATATAAAATGTCCTCGCTGTCATTCCAGTGAATTAAATAAGTTTGGATATGACATGCAGGCTAATCAAAAATATCAGTGTAAAAAATGTAAGCGACAGTTTGCCCCGGCTTCAATTAAAAACAAATCCAAACAAACCAAGTATCCTACGTGCCCTAAGTGTGGAAAAGCCACCTATCTCCATCATGAATACAAACATTATAATCGCTATAAGTGTGGAAACAGGCACTGCAATCATATTTTAGTT